>CAZPDR010000240.1:0-1504 GCA_964585495.1 uncultured Candidatus Bathyarchaeia archaeon | reverse complement strand
TACCTCATCTACGGCCCCTGGCGCGGCAAGGCCACCTGGGGCTTCCCCTTCACGGACATCATACCGGCCAACGCCCAGCTACCCCTCATCCCCGGCACGGGCATCCACTGGCCCACGCTCCTCCTAGCCCTCGCGGCCGCCGTGGCCATGTTCGTCCTGCTGGAGCGCACGGGCCTGGGCTACGAGGTGAAGGTCTATGGGGGCAACCCGGACCTGGCCCGGGCGGTGGGCATGAGGCCCGGCAAGATCATCCTCATCTGCATGCTCATCTCAGGCGGCCTAGCTGGCCTGGCGGGCGTGGGCGAGCTGGCTGGCGTGCACAGGAGGCTCAAGTATCCCTGGACCATCTCGGGCGGCTACGGCTTCACGGCCATCATAGTGGCCTGGCTGGCCAGGCTGAACCCCCTGGCCTGCGTGCTCACGGCCACCTTCATGGGTGCCCTCTTGGCCGCGGGCAGCATGATGAGGGCTTCCTTCAACGTGCCCTACGCCTCCGTGAGCGTCTTCAACGGCCTCATCCTCCTCTGCCTCGTGGCAGGCGAGGTGCTGCTCCGCTACCGCGTTAGGCTGGTCTTCTACGGGCGTGAGGAGGGAGGTGCTGGCCCATGAGCTGGGAGGCGGCTGGCCACATCCTCCACATGGCCATCCGGAGCGGGACACCCCTCCTCCTAGGCGCGGTGGGCGAGATCTACGCCCAGCGCTCGGGCGTGATGAACTTGGGCCTAGAGGGCATCATGCTCGTGGGCGCCATCACGGGCTTCGCCACCACGCTCGCCACTGGCCAGGTCTGGCTGGGCTTCATCGCCGCCTGCCTGGCGGGCCTGGCCCTGGCGCTCATACACGCCTTCATGTCCGTGAGCCTCTACGCCAACCAGGTGGTCTCCGGCCTGGCGCTGGCCATGCTCGGCCTCGGCCTCAGCAGCCTCATGGGCCGCGCCTACGTGGGCCAGCCCATGCCCTACAGGCTCCTGCCCACGCCCGTGCCAGGCCTAGCCGACCTGCCCGTGGTGGGGCCAGCCTTCTTCGACCAAGACCCCATCGTCTACCTGGCCCTCGCCATCGCCCTCGTGGCCTGGTTCGTGCTCTACAGGACGCGCTGGGGCATCATGATAAGGGCCGTGGGAGACGACCCGGCCTCAGCGGACGCTATGGGCGTGGATGTCTACGCCGTCCGCTACGCCTGCGTGGCCTTCGGGGGCGCCATGTCCGGCCTAGCGGGCGCCTACCTCTCGCTCGTCTACACGCCAGCCTGGTTCGAGGGCATGACGGCTGGCCGCGGCTGGATAGCCTTCGCGCTCGTCATCTTCGCCCTCTGGGACCCGCTGAAGGCCATCCTGGGCGCCTACCTCTTCGGGGCCACGGAGGCCCTCCAATACTTCCTCCAGGCCAGCCTGGGCCTGTCAGCGCCCCTGTTGGGCATGATACCCTACGCGGCCACCATCCTGGCCATGCTCGTGGCCGCGAGCGAGGCGCTCAGGAAGAGGGTGGGGGCTCCGGCAGCGCT
>CAZPDR010000239.1:0-1513 GCA_964585495.1 uncultured Candidatus Bathyarchaeia archaeon | reverse complement strand
ACGCGGAGGAGAACGAGGAGGACCTGAGGCAGACCATCCAGCGCTGCCTGAGGATAGATGAGGAGAAGGCGCGGGAGGGCGAGATACCCGAGGTCCGCACGATAAACGTGGCCGAGCTGGGCATAGGGCTGAACGGCGCCATAGACAAGGCCATAGGCTACATCCTCACGGACGAGAAGATAGGCGGCTCCGTGCACGTGGCCATAGGAGCGAACAAGACCTACGGCGGCACGAGCGAGTCCACGCTCCACTGGGACTTCGTCACGGCACCGAGGGCCACGGTGGAGGTCATCTACATGGACGGCTCCAGCAGGACCATCATGGAGGAAGGGAAGCTGCTGCTATGAGCCCGCGGGCGCGCTCCTCCCGCCTCCTGCTCAAGCCCTTCGTGGTGGGCTGGCTGGCCACGAACTGCTACCTCTTGGCCGACCGCGAGGCTGGCGAGGCAGCGGTGGTGGACCCGGGCACGAGCTCGCCCTCGGAGCTGGAGCCCATACTCCGCGAGGCCGGGCGCCTGGGCGTGGAGCTCCACCTCATCATCAACACGCACGGGCACCCAGACCACGTGGCGGGCAACCCCTACCTCAAGGAGCGGACGGGGGCCCGCGTCCTCATACACGAGGCCGATGCCGACATGCTCATCAGGCCCCCCTGGCCCTGGCCAGGCCAGAAGCCCATGAGGCCGGATGACCTCCTCGCGGAGGGCGATGTGGTGCGCGTGGGAGAGCTCGCCCTTCGGGTGCTCCACACGCCCGGCCACACGAGGGGGAGCATCTGCCTCTACTGCCCTGAGGAGGCCGTGCTCTTCTCGGGCGACACGCTCTTCGCGGGCTCCATAGGCCGCACCGACCTGCCCGAGTCATCGCCCGAGGATATGACGCGCTCCCTAGCCCGCCTGGCCCAGCTGCCCGACGAGACCGCCATCTACCCAGGCCACGGCTTAATGACCACGATGAAATCCGAGAAGGCCAGGAACCCGTTCCTGAGGGCCTTGCTCTGATGTCCAAGTTCTTGAACACGGTCGGCCTCTTAACCTCCTACGAGCAAGCCCTGGCGGGAGGCGGGGTGCTGAGAAGGTGAGATGGGGTGTGCTGCTCGCGCTCACCGTGCTCGGGCTAACCTTCGGGCTCGCCTTATCCCTCGTGCTCGGGAGCTATGGAGGAGCTCCAGAGCGGCCTGGAGTTCCAGAGCAGCCTAGGCCCTCCTCCCAGCCTAACCAGGCGGGAGGCGAGGGCTTCGCGAGCAGGGAGGAGCACGGCCTCAGGTTCGAGCTCAGGGCCGCTGCCCTCAGAGCCGACACACTCCCCCCAATATATGGCATCCTGATATGCCTAACCGTGGTGAACGTGGGCGAGGAGGATGTGGAGCTCTGGTTCGGGAGCGGCCAGGCCTGGGACGTGGTCATCCGCGACATGGCTGGCCGCGAGCTCTGGCGTTGGTCCGCGGACAAGCTCTTCACGCAGGCGGTCTGGTCCGAGAGGCTTGAGCCGGGGGAGGAAATGCAGTTCTCCAC
>CAZPDR010000238.1:0-1522 GCA_964585495.1 uncultured Candidatus Bathyarchaeia archaeon | reverse complement strand
CCTTCATGCTCCCCGGCGATTACAAGTTCGAGGAGCTCCTGGAGGACATCGAGCTGGGCGTGTATATCAAGACCTTCGGGGAGTGGAACATAGATGACAGGCGCTTCAACATGCGCTTCATAGGCCGCGAGGCCTACCTGATCGAGAGGGGCGAGATAACCAGGCCGGTCAGGAGGCCCGTGCTTGAGATCACCACGCCCGGCTTCTACGGGAGCATAGATGCCATAGACGAGAACCTGGCCTTCGATGCCGGCACCTGTGGCAAAGGCGACCCGATGCAGGGCGTGCCCGTGTGGTTCGGCGGACCTAACGTGCGCCTCAGGAAGGTGGCGCTAGGGGGGTTGTGAGATGGAGCTCCGGGAGCTGGCGGAGTTGGTCGTGAAGGAGGCCCTGAGGTTGGGCGCTGATGAGGTAGCGGCCGAGGCCGTGAGGAGCGTCTCCAGGCAGGTGCGCTTCGCGAACAACGAGGTAACGGTCTCCAAGACCTGGGATGCCCTTGAGGTCCATGTCTACCTGGCCAAGGACAGGAAGGTGGTCGGCACCTCCCTGGCGAACGTCCAGCCCGAGGCCATCAGGAAGGCCCTCTCGGACCTGATGTCCCTCCTGGCCGTGATGAAGGAGAGGCCAGATTACGCCCCCCTGCCCCAGGGCCCCTTCGACTACGAGCCCGTGCCCGGCCTCTATGACGAGCGCCTGGCCGAGCTGAGCGAGAAGGCCATAGACATGGTGGAGGCCGCGATAAACAAGGCCCTTGAGGCTGGCGGCAAGCGCGTGGCAGGCACCTTCGCCTTCGGGGAGGAAGAGCTCTTCCTCCTCACCTCCCGTGGCGTGGAGGCCAGCGATCGCAAGACGAAGGCAGAGCTGGTGGTCAGGGCGCTCGCTGATGGCGAGTCTGCTGGCGTGGGCCTCACGTGCGGCACGCGCCTCAAGGACCTGGACCCGGAGCTGGCTGGCGAGGAGGCCGGACGCTACGCCAAGCTGTCCCTCCGCCTGGAGAAGCTCGATGCTGGCCGCTACGACACCATCCTTGGCAGGCCAGCAGCAGCCGTGTTCTTCGACATAGTAGCTGGCATGGCCTCCGCCTTCAACGTGGACTCTGGCCTCTCCTGCCTGGCTGGCAAGCTGGGCCAGCAGGTCGCGAGCGAGGTGGTGAGCATCTACGATGACGCCCGCCTTGAGGGAGGCCTGGGCAGCCGCCCCTTCGACGACGAGGGCCTGCCCACGGCCCGCAAGCCCATCGTGGAGCGCGGGGTGCTGAAGACCTACCTGCACAACTCCATCACGGCCAAGAGGCACAACACGAGCTCCACGGCCAACGCGGGCTGGGTGGTGCCGAGGCCCTGGAACGTGGTGGTCCAGGCCGGCGACAGGAGCGATGAGGAGCTCCTGGCCGAGGTGAGGCACGGCCTCCTCGTGAACAACATCACCTACGTGCGCTTCCAGGACTACGCTAAGGGCGATTTCTCAGCCGTGATAAGGGATGGCGTCTTCCTGGTCGAGAACGGCGAGATAAAGACGGGCG
>CAZPDR010000237.1:0-1522 GCA_964585495.1 uncultured Candidatus Bathyarchaeia archaeon | reverse complement strand
AAGGACCTGGGCCTCATCCTGGCCTTCACGGGCATCGGCCCCGGCTGGCGCGTGGTGGAGGGCGGCACGGGCACGGGCGCCCTCACGGCCTTCCTGGCCTACCACGTCAGGCCAGATGGGCGCGTTTTCTCCTACGAGGTGAGGCCCGAGTTCCTGGAGGTGGCGGAGGCCAACCTGAGGCGTGCTGGCCTGCTGGACGTGGTGGAGCTGAGGCTCGCGGACATCACGGAGGGCATAGAGGAGCGCGGGATGGACGCGGTGATCCTAGACATCGCGGACCCCTGGGAGGCCGTTCCCCACGCCTGGGAGGCCCTCAGGCCCAGCGGCTCCTTCGCCTCCTTCAGCCCGACCATAGACCAGGTGGTGAAGACCGTGGAAGCCCTTAGGGCGGCTGGCTTCGCGGCCATAGAGGTCGTGGAGTGCCTCCTCAGGCGCGTGAGGGCTGAGCCTGGCAAGACGAGGCCGGAGTGGCTGATGCGTGCTCACACGGGCTACATGGTGTTCGCCAGGAAGGCCCTCCCGGCCGAGGAGGGCTAAAGCCATATAGGGGCCTCGCGGCCCGTGCTCGCGAGGGAGCTGCCTTGGCCGCCATCAGCAGCGCCATCAGGAAGGGGCTCAGGTCCCTCAGGGACTTCCTGATCGAGCACAAGCGAGGGCTAGCCTTCTTGGCCGCCTGCCTCCTCGCCTTCCTCGGGCCGACCTATGGCATCTACGCGCTCAACAAGCTCGGCCTGCCCTGGCCCTTCCCGGACATCTTAGGCTTCGCGGCCCTGGCCATAGGCCTCCTGGCGATAGCCGTCCTCCTGCCGAGGGAGGGAGGCAGGTAAAGCCCTCTGGCACACCTCCACCTGAAGGCCACCCCTCTCCTCGACCGTGGGAGAGCCCAGGGCTCATGGCTGTGTGCTACCTGAGCAATACGGGTGAGATGAGGATAATTAATATCTGCTTGGCCACGCCCCCTAGCGCGGGGAGAGGGAAGCATGCCCCAGATGTTCAACGAGGACTTCCTCCTGAAGCTCGAAAAGGAGTTCGAGCGCTGGGAGCGCGAGACCGTCCCCAAGTGGCTGTCAAGGCTGCCGGAGCGCAAGAAGGAGTTCACCACGACCTCCGGCATCACCATAAAGCGCCTCTACACGCCCCTGGACCTCCAAGGGAAGGACTACTTCCGGGACCTGGGCTTCCCGGGCGAGTTCCCCTTCACGCGCGGCATCCACGCCACCATGTATAGGGCGCGGATATGGACCATGAGGCAGTTCTCCGGCTACGGCACGGCCGAGGACACGAACAAGCGCTTCAAATACCTCATCAAGGAGGGCGAGACCGGCCTCAGCATAGCCTTCGATTACCCGACCATCATGGGCTACGACAGCGATCACCCGCTCGCCCGTGGGGAAGTGGGCGTCTGCGGCGTGGCCATAGACACGCTCAAGGACTTCGAGATCCTCTTCGATGGCATCCCCATGGACAAGGTAACGACCTCCATGACCATCAACGGCCCCACCATCCCCATCCTGTCCATGTA
>CAZPDR010000236.1:0-1524 GCA_964585495.1 uncultured Candidatus Bathyarchaeia archaeon | reverse complement strand
CCTATCTCAAGGAACCTGTCCAGGCTCAGGCCTATCTGCTCGCAGAGCCTTATCTTGTTCCTATCTGCCCCCCTGGCGAAGTCCTTGGCCTTGAACTTCTTCCTCAGGCTCGGCAGCCTCACCTCGGCCAGCTTCTTATGGGGCATGACGAGCGCCGTGGCTATCACGAGGCCTGAGAGGGCATCTGCGGCCCTCAGGGCCAGGTCGAGCTTGCTCTCGGCCTTCACGCCCGTGCGCTCGTTATGGGCCCTGATGGCGTGTAGGGCCTCTGGCGGCAGGAGGCCCTCAAGCATCTCGGCCGAGCGGAGGCCGTGGCGGCTGAAGTCGTCCTTGGTCTCCTCGTAATCTAGGTCGTGCAGGAGGCCCGTGAGGCCCCAGAGCTCCTCGTCCTCGCCGAGCTCGCGGGCCAGGGCCCTCATTATGGCCTCCACGGCCAGCATGTGCTTCACGAGCTTCTCGTTCGCCACCTTCTGCCTCACGAGCTCCAGGGCCTCCTGGCGCGAGATCAGGGCGCCACGGCACCTCCTGAGGGGCGGGAGCCACCGGGCCATTTAACGCTTGGGGGGCTCGACCCTTCCAAGCCCATTCACCTCCTCAGCGTGTAGGCCCATCTCATCGCCCCCTCCCGTGAGAGCGCTCTGGCCTGCTTAAGGGGCTCGGCCTTGCCAGGTCTCCTCACCCGAGCGGCTCGCCCTCGGCTCCTCCGACTTACCTCATCGCCCCGCTCCCACGGACGGGTGGGGCCTTATTTAGCTCACCTCCTCACGCTCGCCTAGGTGGAGCTCCGAGGCGGTGAGGCCATCAGGGTGCTCAGGCTAGGCTGAGGAACGTGCTAGCGCACAGCTATGTAGAGCTCGACCACGCCCTACTGATGCAGGCAGCCCGCGAGCTCGTGGAGCACGTGGTGCCTTCCTTCTCGGCCTGGGTGAGGCGCCTGCTCAGGGAGAGCAAATAAAAGGAGGGGCCTCCCCCTTCCCTCCGAGAGGCCTTGCCACGCAGGGGCCCGCCTTGGCGCTGGTGCTGGCGCAGAGGCGGTCCAGGCCGTCCGCCCAAGCCGCGCATATTGGCCTTCATGCCGCCGAACATCACCTTCGTGCCCCACGATGAGGCAGGACGGCCCGTGGAGGGCGAGCCCATCACCATCATGCCCGATGAGCTTGAGGCCCTAAGGCTCGTCTATCTAGAGGGCCTGACGCAGAAGGAAGCCTCCGAGCGCATGGGCATCTCCCGTGGCACCCTCTGGCGCCTCCTGGACAGCGGGCGCAAGAAGCTCGTGAAGGCGCTCCTGGAGAAGCGCCCAATCGTGCTCTCAAGAGGTCCTTGAAGCTCCTCAAATCTCCTAAGCCTCACTAGGAACCCCGGGGGACGACATCTTCTCGCGCCTCTTCTAAGGCCTTTAGAGGCCTGTGCGCATGTGGGAAAGCTTAAATAGTTTCGTGCCATCGCCCGAAAAGGAGGTGATGGTGCGAGATGCCCTGGGGTTGGGGATGGGGTGGCTGGGGCTGGAGGCGAGGCTGGATAGGC
>CAZPDR010000235.1:0-1539 GCA_964585495.1 uncultured Candidatus Bathyarchaeia archaeon | reverse complement strand
GCCCGCTTGAGATGGGCCTCCGCGGCGTGCTGAGCTACTGCGTGGGCGCTGAGGGCGGCCAGAACATCCAGCGCCTTGTCATCGCCAGGCAGCTCCTAGGCAAGGAATACCTGCCCTACCGGTGAGGGAGTTCCAGCCTGCTAGCTCTCGCGTTTTTGAGCTCGCTATCACATCTCGACGAGCCGAGCGGCTGGGCCACTAACCGCGTGCTAGTCTGAGGAGCTCCTGCCTGCAGGTTGTGGGGAGGGAGAGCAGCGCTCTAGCCTTTCTCTGGCCATCCTAGCTCAAGAGCTACCTTCGCCAGGAAGGTGAAGGTTTCCTCAGCCTCAACTCGCGAGACCACGCCAACCGCGACCCCCTCAAGCACGCGGAGGCCGAGCGCGAACCTGAAGGCTTCCTCCGGCCTCAGCCTGCCTGCCGCCAGCACCTTCTTGCCTATCACAGGCACCCGGAGGGAGCGGATGGCGCTCGCTAGCTCACGGGCTGGCGCGTCCATGAGGTAGCCCACCGCGTTGAAGGGGAGGAGGAGCAGGTCTGGCCGTGGGAGTTCGCCCGAGGAGAGGCGCCTCATCAGCCTCATGGGGCTGTGCGAGACCAGGCCAGCTAGGAGCCCCCTGTCCCTCACATCGTCCATGATGGCCGCGAGCTCAGAGCTCCTCGCCCTGTCCGTGAGGGCGCCGTGGACCAGGGCAGCTCGCACGTCCAGCCCCTCGAAGATGGCTAGGTCGGCCAACGGATCCTCGGGGCCTATGGTCGCGGCCAGCACGAGCTCCTCGCCCGTGAGGGCCTGCGCCCTCCTGATGGCCTCGGCCAGGAATGGGTAAGAGAGGGGCTGGATGCCCTGCACGCCCAGCTCCACAGCGGCCGCGATGACCTCGGCCACGCGCTCCGGCCTGTTGTAGAAGGCAGCCCAATAGGCATAGGAGCGGCTCCCGAACTGACCAGCCCCTATGAAGGGCGAGGTGCCGAGGAGCACGCGAGGCAGCCTAATGCCATTTACCTCAAACCATGCGTGCTCCAAAAACCTCCTCACTTCCTCCGGGCTGGGGAGCTCCTCCCCCTCCCGCACGCGCTCACCTCTACTGCCGCATCCCTCAGAACTCGTAGGTCTCGCCTGGCTTGAGCACGACCACCTTGACATCAGGCGCCTTCTCGCCCACGAGCTTCACGAAATCATCTGCCGTCTGGGCCAGCACGGGGAAGGTGGCGTAGTGCATGGGTATCACGGCCTTCGGCTTGAGGAGGGCCACGGCCTCAGCGGCCTCAAGGGGGCCCATCGTGTAGTAGCCGCCCATGGGCAGGAGGGCCAGATCCAGGGGGCCGTAGAGGCGCCCTATGAGGGCCATGTCGCTGAAGAGGGCCGTGTCGCCAGCGTGGTAGACGGCCTTCCCCTCCCCGCGCACCACGAAGCCCACGGGAACGCCTGCCGCGCAGGAGTGGATGGCGGGCACGAGCGTTATCTCAAGCTCGCCCAGCTTGACCGTGCCCCCCACGTTCATGCCGCATACGTCCTCTGGCCTGACGCCCTCCTCCTGCGCC
>CAZPDR010000234.1:0-1540 GCA_964585495.1 uncultured Candidatus Bathyarchaeia archaeon | reverse complement strand
CAGCTGAGGCTCATCGGCCTCAAAGCCCGTGTTCACCAGCGCTGAGGTCGTTACCTCCCGCTCGTTCTTCCTTATCCTCAGCCTCACCCTCACGGCCAATCCTGATGACCCCCAGGCTCCTCATCTTCCCGATGCGCTTCGGCTTCCTCCTCTGCTCGGGCATGGCCATTTCTGTCATCCGCGCGGGAGGGTATTACGCTCATCGCGGGGGGCACGAAGGTTATATAGGAGGCCGTGCGGGCTAGCGGGAGGAGGCGGGTGGAATGCCCACGCCCTATGACGTGCCAGCGGACCTGCTCATAAAGAGGCTGGCCCGATACCTGAAGGAGGAGGTAGATGAGGTCCGGCCCCCAGAGTGGGCGCTGTTCGTGAAGACGGGCTCTCACGTCCAGAGGCCGCCGCAGGACCCGGACTGGTGGTATGTGCGCTGCGCTAGCCTGCTCCGTAAGCTCTACATGCGTGGCCCGATAGGCGTGGAGCGCCTCAGGTCCATGTATGGGGGCCGGAAGGACATGGGCCACAGGCCAGAGCACCACAGGAAGGCCGGGGGCTCCATCATAAGGAAGGCCCTCCAGCAGCTTGAGGCCGCTGGCCTGGTGGAGAAGGCGCTGGACAGGCAGGGGCACGTGGTGGGGCGGGTGCTCACGCCCAAGGGGAGGAGCTTATTAGATAGGATAGCCACGGAGGTGAAGAGGGAGCTGGAGAAGCTCATGCCCGAGCTGAGGAAATACGGCTGAGGAGGTGAGATCGGGCATGTCCGAGTATGATGCTGAGCTTGAGGCCCTGAGGCGCAGGAGGCTCCTGGAGCTCCAGAGGCGCCTGCTGGAGGAGCAGAGGAGGGCCGAGGTAGAGCAGCAGATCCAGGCCGTGAGGAAGGCCGCGCTCCGCCGGATACTCACGCCCGAGGCCCGCTCCAGGCTCACGAACCTGAAGATGGTCAGGCCAGAGCTGGCCAACCGGGTGGAGGACTACCTCATCCAGCTCGCCCAGACGGGCAGGATAAGGCTGCCGGTTACGGATGAGCAGCTGAAGCGCCTCCTGGAGGTCCTGGCCTCGCGCAAGAGGGAGATAAGGATAAGGAGGGTGTGAGCATGGCCAGGAACAAGCCGCTGGCCAAGAAGCTCAGGCTCGCCCGGGCGGGCAGGAGGGCCAGGGCCGTGCCCATGTGGGTGATCGCGAAGACGCTGGGCCGAGTGCGGAGGAGCAACCGCTGGAGGCACTGGAGGAGGGGGAAGATCAAGCCATGAGTGCGCCCGAGCGCCCGGCCGAGGAAGAGGAAGCGCCTCTGGAGGAGCGGACCTACGTGATACCGCTACGCAGGGCATGGGCTGCCCCGAGGAAGAAGAGGGTGCCTAAGGCGGTGAGGCTCATCAAGGAGTTCGCGAGGAGGCACATGAAGGCCGAGGAGGTGAAGATATCGCCCGAGCTGAACGAATACCTGTGGTCCAGGGGCATAGAGAAGCCGCCGAGGCGCGTGAGGGTGCGCATGGAGAGGTATGAGGAGGGGCTGGTGAAGGTCCACCTGGCCGAGGAAGGCTGA
>CAZPDR010000233.1:0-1554 GCA_964585495.1 uncultured Candidatus Bathyarchaeia archaeon | reverse complement strand
GTCATCTCCTCCACCAGGTCGGGCGCTGCTGCCACGGAGCTGAGGGCGAAGTGCGACATGCCTACGTGCTCGACGCCCGGCACGCTCCTCACGGCCTTGAACAGCCTTAAGACCTTCTCCTTCTCCGGCATGAAGCTCTTGGCGCCATAGCGAAGCACGTCCTCAGCGTGGAGGAGGGGCTGCCTCCCGGCCCTGACGTTCACCTCCACGTCCTTCACTATCTTCTCCACGGGGAAGCTCCTCAGCTTGGCCAGGGTGGGCTCGCAGAAGCGGCAGCCACGGCCGCAGCCGCGCGAGATCTCCACGATGCCGCACACGGTTGGGCGCCTTATGTTGGGCACCTTCTCGGGCGGAGTTACCGTGCCGTGCACGACCTCAGGCAGTTTCTCGCCCCTCACGGCCTTCTCGAAGAGGGGGCCAGCTATCTCCTCCGCCTCCCCCACCACCACGCAGTCTACGCCATACTGGCGCCTCACCTCCTCGTGGACCTCAAGCTGCCAGGCGCCCGGGCCGCCCACTATGATCCTCACGCCGTGCTCGCGGACGGCCGGGTGGAACAATATCTCGCGGAACTTGATGGCCATGTAGGCCTCGCCACCGAAGAGCTCCGTGAAGGTGGTGGTGGCTGGCCCTATGCCCAGCGGGTCCGTCTCGTTCACGCCCAGCACGCGCGTCTCAGGCCCTACCACGCGGTCTAGGTAGTCCGGGTGAGCCACTATGACCTCGTCCTCGCTGAAGCCGTATTCGAGCAGGGCGGCCTCCACGCGCCTGAGGCCGCAGGGGGCCACCTCCACCTCGCCACTAGGCCCCACGCCCACGCTGGGGCAGAAGAAGTTGAAGTAAACGTAGTCTGGCACGAGGCCCTTGGGCACGCAGGCGCTGAAGCCCATGAAGATGCCTCCGCCATACTCGCTCATGAGGGTGCGGTCGGCCGTGAGCACTATCTTGTAGCCTCTCCTCCTAGCCAATCCCTAGGCCCCCAAGCACTTCCCTCTGCCCCTCGCCTTCCCATAAAGCCTTTGCCTTCCTTAAGCTAGTCTTCAGGCGGGCGGTGGGCTTATATGGCCAGCCAACAGGGCCGGGGAGGGTGGCCGAGATGACAGAATACCTCCACGCTAGCTGGGCCGATATAGAGCGCCTGTGCGAGTCCGTGGCCGAGCAGATAAGGCGCTCTGGCTTCAAGCCGGACCTGATAGTGGCCATAGCCCGTGGCGGCTTCCCGCCAGCCCGCATCCTGAGCGACATCTTGGACGTGAGGCGGGTGGCCAGCATCACGGTCGAGTATTATGCGGCCGTGGGCAAGCACCAGGCCGAGCCCTACGTGGTCTTCCCCCTGAACGCGGACGTGAGGGGGAAGAGGGTGCTCCTCGTGGACGATGTAGCGGACACGGGCCACTCCCTCAAGCTCGTGAGGGACCTGCTACTTGAGCAGGGCGCCTCGGAGGTCCGGGTGGCCACGCTCCACTACAAGCCCTGGAGCATCCTCAAGCCAGATTATTACGGCATGGAGACCAGGGCCTGGGTCATCTACGCCTGGGAGAGGTGGGAGACCGT
>CAZPDR010000232.1:0-1559 GCA_964585495.1 uncultured Candidatus Bathyarchaeia archaeon | reverse complement strand
AATACGCGGCCCGCATGGCCTACAAGATGGCCGGCATCAAGAACCCGCCGAAGGAAATCGACGTGGCCGAGCCCTACGACCCGTTCGACTACAAGGAGGCCCACCACGCCGAAGGGCTCATGCTGGCCCGGAAGGGCGAATACCTGAAGGACGTGAAGGACGAGAGCGACATCTTCGCCAAGTATGGCCGCGATGGCGACCTGCCCATCTGCCCCTCCGGCGGCCTGCTGGGCGTGGGGAACCCGATCGCGGCAGCCGGCATGATGAAGATATGCGAGATCTTCTGGCAGCTCCGCAAGGAGGCTGGCAAGAGGCAGGTGAAGAACGACCCGAGGACGGGCGTGGCCCAGGCCTGGGGAGACCTCATGCAGGTGGGCACGGTGATGGTCATGCGCGTGTGAGGGGGTGGCGTGTGGCATGTCGGCCCGCATAAAGGAGTATAGGGGCACCTACGTGAGCAGGAAGGACATAGAGGAGGGGCGCGTGCCCACCTTCAAGGACAAGCCGGAGGCCAGGTATGCCTGGGCCGCTGGCGTGGCCATGGGCCGCTTCTTGGCCGAGCTGAAGGAGGGGCGCATCATAGGCCGCCGCTGCCGCCGCTGCGGGCGCGTCCTCGTGCCCCCGCGCATGTTCTGCGAGTGGTGCTTCAGGCCCACGGACGAGTGGGTTTACGTGCGCGACACGGGCACGGTGCTCACCTACTCCATCTCCTACCTGGGGCCAGCCGCCGAGAGGCTGAAGGAGCCCATCATCATAGCCGTGATAGAGCTAGATGGTGCCTCGCCCGGCATCGGCATCCTGCACAAGCTGGGCGAGGTGAAGCCGGAGGCTGTGCACGTGGGGATGCGCGTGAAGGCCGTCTGGAAGCCTCCCGAGGAGCGGGAGGGGGCGATAACGGACATCCTCTACTTCAAGCCCCTTGAGGGCGAGGGAGGGGGTGAGTGAGCATGTCGGTCGAGCGCGTCAGGCTCCCGCACGAGGTAAGGCACTGGTTCGGCGATATGGAGGCCGATTACACCTACACGCTGGGCATCGCTGGCGAGAAGTTCTACGCTGGCCTGAAGGAGGGCAAGATACTCGGCACCCGCTGCCCGAGCTGTGGGGCAGTTTGGGTGCCCCCGAGCATCTACTGCCCTGAGTGCTTCGAGGAGCTCACCGAGTGGGTGGAGCTGCCGGACGAGGGCACCGTCTATACGTTCACCGTGGCGCACGTGGGGCCTGATGGCAAGCCCCTGGAAGAGCCCGTGATCTACGCGCTCATCGTGCCAGACGGCGCGAGCGGGGGCATCCTGCACAAGCTGGGCGAGGTAAGGCCTGAGGAAGCCTACATAGGCATGCGCGTTAAAGCGGTCTGGGAGGACCCGGACAAGCGGAAGGGCGCCATCACGGACATAAGGTATTTCAGGCCGGCTGAGTGAGCGAGCAGGCTCAAGCCATCGTTTTTGCCAGCTTATAACGCATCACACAGAGGGCAGGCTAGTTGGAGTTCCCGGCCTCGTCAGGGCCGCCTCCCCTCCTGCCCTCCAGGGTCAGGTAGTCCTTGCGGAGGGCGTGCAGGA
>CAZPDR010000231.1:0-1569 GCA_964585495.1 uncultured Candidatus Bathyarchaeia archaeon | reverse complement strand
TGGTATTGCTTCGGGTGGAGCACGATGGTGAGGTCGCCTGGCCGGACCACGTAGCCCTTGGCCAAGATAGCGCCTATGGCCTTCGCGATGAGGTCGGGCGTGAGGATGTCCGCGGCCGTGAGGTCTGCCTCAGAGGCCTTCCCACCAGCGTAGAGCACAGCGGCCAGGTCGGCCTCCGCCACGCCCTCCAGCTTGGAGAGGATGACCTCGTCCTCCTTCAGCTTCGCGGCCTCCACCATCATCTCCTCGATGGCCGAGACTATATCGGGGCTCATGTCCTCAAGCACGCTGTAGGTTATGCTGATGAGCTGGCCATACTCGGCGAAGGCCACCTCAACGCCGTCGAGCACGAGCGTGGGCTCGGAGGGGGCCTCGCCTTCCGAGAGAGGGACGAACTCAACGCTGGCCAGGCGGGGCACCTTCACCTTATCGCCAGGACGCCCCCTCGCCTGCGGGTAGGAGCGCACCACGTCGCCCAGGTTCGCTATGAGACCAGCAGGACGCCTGACCACCTCTGGCACCCAGGCCGTGGGGATGGCGGCAGCCGCATCGGAGCTCTTCAGGGCCTCGCGCAGGAGGGCTGCTATGCGCTCGTAGCGGTCCTCCCCGCCTCCCTCTGGCAGGACGCTCACCTTCTCCTCCATGCTCCCACCTCCGAGTGGCATCGCGCTCTCCTCGGGAGACCTGGCGGAGGCAGATTCGCTGGCGGAGCGCCCGGGAGGCTCGTAACCCCTGAACTCGCGCTTGAGCTCCTCCGGCAGCGCTCGCGCTTCAGGCAGGTCGCGCCACCTGGACCAGTCGAGCTCGATGCCATACCTCAGGGCTGCCCTCACGAGGCGCCTGAAGATCACGTCCCTGCTCTCCTGGCGTCTGTAGTAGGTCCTGAAGCGCGGCCAGTAGGCCAGGGCGGCCCGCACGTTCTCGGGCGTGTGGATCGGGTAACGCCAGTTCACGGGGTCCGCGTAGTCGTCCTCGCCACGGGCACCCTCCTCGTAGAAGCGCCTCGGCGGCCTGAGGTGGCCATCGGGGCGCACCTCTATGCCATACCTGCGGGAGCGCTCCTCCCTCGCCTTCTCAAGCTCCTCGCGCTCCTCCTCGGAGAGCGCTTCCCCGCCCTCCTCGCGCAGGCGCTCCACCACCTCTATGTTGGCCCCTGGCACGCCAGGCACGGCCACGAGGCTGAGTTCCCGGAAGCGCAGGCCGCGGGGGGCCACGAGCTCGATGGGCTCCAAGAGTTCGTAGTCAGCAGCTATGCTGACGTGCCTTATCAGGCCCAGCCTTATCTTCTCGGCTACCTCGTCATCGTAGACCTCGGCCTCGAACTTCACGGCCAGCTCATCCTCATCCCACCAAGCCCGGACCACCTTGCCTATGGCCCGGTCGGCCGAGACGTGCTCCACGTAGATGGGCGCCCCCGTCAGCGTTTCGGCAGCAGCCCTCAGCTCATCGGCCAAGTAGAAGCGCTCGTTCCTGCTCAGGCCAGCTCTCACGGCCGTGCCACGGATCCTCAGCGGGCGGTCGGCCACGATGGCCTCCACCAGGCCTCCCGCCTCCACCTGGCCCACGGTG
>CAZPDR010000230.1:0-1580 GCA_964585495.1 uncultured Candidatus Bathyarchaeia archaeon | reverse complement strand
TGCCGTGGGCGTGCTCGTGGGGGCGGGAAGGCATCATCCCTCAGCCAAGCCTGGTGCTCTTCACAGCACGCCCAGGTAAGCGGTCGGAGGGCGCTCTGATAAGCCTTTTCACCTCGGGGCCAGCAGGCGCCACCTACGCCCCCTGCGCCAGCGCCTGCGGTGCCTGCGCCTGAAGCGGTGGCGCCAACGCCAGCGGAGACGGCCTAGCGCTCGCCTGAGCAAGGCTGGGAGCCTGGAACTCCTGCTCACGCGCTCAGCGCACATGCCATAGGGCTGGGGCCTCCGCCCCCAGATAACCCTTCAGATAAACCCCCTATACACCATCTCGTCGAAGAGGCGCGGCCTCACGCGGGCCAGGTAGGGCCTCATGCTCACGAACTTCAGCATCGCGCACCGGCTGCAGAGGAAGAACTCCTGGACCACCCGGCCGGTGGCCATGTCCCTGATCACAACCCGGTAGGCTGCCCTAGCGCCACAGCCAGCGCATGGGCGCGAGGTATGGGCTTTAAGCAGGCTCCGGTTCCCCAGGCCCCCAGCCTCCATCGCCAGGAGTATCATTGGTCCTAAACTTAAGTCTTTCTGACCGAGACGTTATTACACATTTCCGAGTAGAAAGGGGAGGAGCTAAACCTCTTAACGGCCGATGTGGGCGTGGCGATGTGGTGGAGGCGCCGGGCATGGCGGAGGTGCCGGGCTTCCTCATCACGGATATAGATGACGAGACGCTCGCCAGGATGGCTAAGGCCGTGGCCTACTGCATGAACATGCGGGAGGGCGAGGCTGCCTGGATAAGGTCTGGCCTCCACACCTGGCGCTTCGCCGAGCACATCCGCTACGAGCTGCTCACGCGTGGCATCACGAGCGTGGCCACCTTCGTGAGCGACTGGTTCGTGGAGCGGGCCTACAGGGACGTGCCGAGGGAATACTTCGCCCTCACGCCCAAGGAGGAGAAGGCGCTCGCCGAGGCCGTGGACGCCATCATCACCATAGAGCAGCCCTGGGACCCGCTCGTGATGGCCCGCGTGCCCAGGGAGAAGCTGGACGCGCGGACCGCTGGCTTCTACCCCGTGCGCAAGACCATCCTGTCCAAGAAGTGGTGCTACGTGGGCTACCCGAGCAGGCCCCTGGCCGAATCGCTGGGCGTCTCCTACGAGGACCTGAGGAGGCTCATCATAGGCGGCATGCTCTACGACAGGGAGAAGCTGAGGGCAGATTGCGAGAAGGTGGCGGCCGCGCTCAGGGGGGCCGATTGGGTGCACATCACGGACGAGTTCGGCACGGACCTAGAGCTCCGCATCAGCGGCCGCCGCATTAACATGGACGACGCCATCATAAGCGAGGAGGACGTGGCGAAGGGCGATACGGGCTCCAACCTGCCAGCCGGCGAGGTCTTCATAGCGCCCGTGGAGACGGTGGGCGAGGGGAAGCTCTACTGCCCTCTGACGCGCGACCGCTTCACCAGGAGGCTCATCAAGGGCGTCATGCTCGTGTTCAAGGAAGGCCGCCTCGTCCTGGGCGAGTGCCGCGCGGAGGAGAACGAGGAGGACCTGAGGCAGACCATCCAGCGCTGCCTGAGGATT
>CAZPDR010000229.1:0-1580 GCA_964585495.1 uncultured Candidatus Bathyarchaeia archaeon | reverse complement strand
ATTGGCTGAGCGAGGCCGAGTATGACCTTGAGACGGCCACCATCCTGCTTGAGAATCGCAGGTATAATGCCGCCTGCTTCTACGCGCAGCAGGCAGCCGAGAAGGCGGTCAAGGCCGTCCTGCTCAGCCGCAACATCTGGCGGACCGGGCACTCCGTGCTGGACTTGCTTAAGGAGCTCCTCCGCCACCACGTTGAGGTGCCTGAGGAGCTCCTAGACGCGGCCAGGGTGCTCGACAAGCACTACATACCCCCCAGGTATCCCAACGTGTTTAATAGCGGGGCACCGCACGAGTATTACACGGAGGAGGATGCCAGGGAGGCAGTCGAGTTCGCGAGGAAGGTGCTTGCCTTCGCGAGAGGAGCTCTTAGAACGCGCTAGATCACTGGGACTCCCTTACGCGGAGGAGGTGGCCGACTTCTGCCTGGCCGTCATAAGGGCCTTCGAGCCCTGGTGCATCATCATCCACGGCTCTGTGGCCCGCGGCGATTACGTGCTCGGGAGGAGCGATGTAGATGTCCTCGTGATAAGCGACCACTTCGAGGGCGTGGACGTGCGGGACAGGATAGGCGAGCTCCTGTCCTACGGGGCTGGCCGAGCAGTCTTCTTCGAGGCCCTGGGCTTCACGCGGAAGGAGGCTTTGCGCATGCTTGAGGACCTGAACCTGCTGATGCTCGATGCCCTCCACCACGGCAAGGTGATATACGATAGGGGGTTCTACGGGCAGCTCAAGGCCAGGTTCGAGGAGCTGGTGGCCGAGAGGGGCCTGGTCAAGATAAGGAAGGGATGGATGGCCACCAGATAGCTGGCCACGGGGCCTCAGAGGCTAATCCCCTCATCACCACATCAGCCCATCAGGGTGTCATCAGCGCCCGCCTGGGAGGAGCTCCCGGGCCGCGAAATCAAGCTTAGCCTTTTACCTCGGCCATCTTAGGCCCGTGAGGAGGCCCGAGCGGCATGGGATGGCTTGAGCGCACCTCCCGGGCCATGGACTACCTCACGGGCAGGTGGTGGTTCTACGTGCTCCTGCTCGCCCTAGGCTTCTTCCTCTCGCCCCCCTACGCCTCCAGGGGCTACTCCTGGCCGGAGATACCGGACGTGATAGGAGAGGGCCTGAGCCACGCGATCATCTACGAGCTGGTGCGCCTGGCCTGGCCCGCAGCGCTCCTGCACGTGCTCGCCCTGGCTGTCATAGCCGCCGTGCTCCTCTGGGGCGAGAGGGCAGCTAAGGCCTTCGACCTCTGGGCCTTCGCCACCTACCTGGCCATCGCGGTAGGGCAGAGCACGGGCATCTCGGAGCGCTACGGGCTGGTGGTCCTGACGGGCAACATGGTGCTGGCCCTCTTAGTGGCCTTCTCCTGGGCCTGGGAGTGCGCGGTCGGCCGAAACAGGTTCAGGCGTGAATACCTGGCCAAAAAGCGCCTCTGGCTCGTCCCCCTGGCCGCCTGGGCCTACTGGTCGCCCGTTGAGCCCTTCAGGCTAGACCCGCGCTACCTGCTCCTGGGCTACTTCGGCGTGGCCTACTGCCTCACCACGCCCGTCGTGCTCACGCTCATGGCCCTCTACCACCCGGACGTGAAC
>CAZPDR010000228.1:0-1584 GCA_964585495.1 uncultured Candidatus Bathyarchaeia archaeon | reverse complement strand
TCTAGCCTCCTGGCCTTGCAGGTGCCCAGCACATCGCTCTCGCAGGCCCTTATGGCCTCAGCCTGCCAGCCCTCCGGCGCGAACACCTGTATGGCCTCTAGCGGTGCGTTGAGGGGGAGCCTGCGCCTTGCCTTCTCGCGCCTCACGGCCCCTATGACGGCCACCACGAGGTCGCCCGCCCTCTCGGCCCCCGGGTCGGGGAAGCCCTTCGGCGGCTCGGGCCAGGGTGCCAGGTGAACGCTCTTGTGGCCCTCGAAGGGCCTGAAGATGCGCTGGTAGAGCTCCTCCGTGATGTGAGGGCAGAAGGGGGCCAGGAGCCTCACTATGCCGTAGAGGGCCGTGTAGAGCGTGTGCTGGGCGGCCCTCCGGCCCTCCCGGCCGTAGAGCTCCGGGTTGTAGAGCCTGTGCTTCACGGCCTCGATGTAGTGGTCGCAGAAGACGTGCCAGGTGAAGTCCCTGATGGCCATGAGGGCCGCGTTGAAGCGGCACTCCTCAAGCGCCTCCGTGGCCACTTGCACGGTCTTGGCCAGCTTGCTGAGCAGCCACCGGTCCAGGAGCTGGAGCTCCGGCTCGCCCTCGCCAGGCCTGAAGTCCTCAAGCTGGAGGTAGGTGAAGCGGGCTGCGTTCCAGAGCTTGCGCAGGAAGCGCCAGCCGTGGCGCACCTCCTCCCACCTGAAGGGCACGTCGGAGCCCGTGGTGCCGCCAGCGATGGCCCACCAGCGGGTGGCATCCGCGCCGTAGCGCTCTATGGGCTCTTCCGCGGGCACGTAGTTGCCGTAGGACTTGTGCATCATGCGGCCATCCGTGCCCAGCACCATGCCGTTGATGAGGCAGGCCTTGAACGGCACCTCATCGAAGAGCGCCAGGTGGCGGACCATGAGGTAGTAGGCCCAGGTGCGTATGATGTCGTAGCCGGACGGGTGCAGGTCGGCCGGGAAGAAGCGGCGCCAGTCGGGCCTGTCGGGCCAGCCAGCGTGCACGGCGCACGTGATGGAGGAGTCGAACCAGGTGTCCAACACGTCCGTCTCTGGCTTGAACTCGCGGCAGCCACACCTCGGGCAGGCCTCCAGGCGTGGCGGCTCCCTCCTCGGGTCCACCGGCAGCCAATCCGGCTCGGCCACGATGACATGGCCACAGCGAGCGCAATACCAGGCCGGGATGGGCGTGGCGAAGATCCTCTGGCGCGAGATCACCCAATCCCAGTCGAGCGAGCGGGCCCACTCCACTAAGCGCCACTTCATGTAGTCCGGGAACCACCTGATCTCCTCCAGCGCCTTCTCCACCACCTTGTCCGTGAGGTCGCGGACGCGCATGAACCACTGCTCGCGCACCAGGATCTCCACGGGCGTGTGGCAGCGCCAGCAGGTGCCCACCTCGTGCGTGATCGGCTCAACCTTCACCAGCAGGCCCTCGGCCTCCAAGTCCCTCGCTATGGCCTCCCTGGCCTCCTCGATGGTGAGGCCAGCGTATCTGCCGGCTCGCTCCGTCATGCGGCCGTCCTCGCCCACGCAGGCTATCACGGGCAGGCCGTGGCGGGCCACGAAGCGCACGTCCTCCTTATCGCCGTAGGTGCAGATCATCACC
>CAZPDR010000227.1:0-1592 GCA_964585495.1 uncultured Candidatus Bathyarchaeia archaeon | reverse complement strand
GGGGCATGGTCCAGGGGAAGCCTTCGGCGGTCATGGTGGTGGGGGGCGGGGTAGCTGGCATTCAGGCGGCCCTCGACCTGGCCAACAGGGGCCTGCACGTCTACCTGGTCGAGAAGTCGCCATCCATAGGCGGCCACATGGCCCAGCTGGACAAGACCTTCCCGACCATGGACTGCTCCATCTGCATTCTGGCGCCCAAGATGGTGGAGTGCGGTCGTCACCCGAACATAACCATCATAACGGACGCTGAGGTCGTGGGCCTGAAGGGCAGGGCTGGTGATTTCCGCGTCCGCGTCCTGGTGAGGCCCCGCTACGTGGACCTGGAGAGGTGCACGGGCTGCGGCATCTGCACGGAGAAGTGCCCGATGAGGCCGCCCTTAAGGCGCATACCGGATGAGTTCAACGTGGGCCTGGGCGAGAGGAGGGCCATCTACATCCCCTTCCCGCAGGCCGTGCCCAGGGCGGCCATCGTGGACCCCGAGCACTGCCTCTACCTGCGGAAGAACAAGTGCCTGCTGTGCGAGGAGTTCTGCCAGGCCGAGGCCGTGGACTTCAGCCAGCAGCCCAGGGAGCTGGAGCTCCACGTGGGGGCCATCGTGATAGCCACGGGCTTCGAGTTCTTGGACGCCTCCATCGTGGCCGAGTATGGCTATGGGCGCTACAAGAACGTGCTCACCTCCCTGGAGCTGGAGCGCCTCGTATGTGCCTCAGGCCCCACGGGAGGCGAGCTGGTGAGGCCCTCGGACGGCAAGAAGCCGGAGCGCATAGCCTTCATCCAGTGCGTGGGCTCTAGGAGCACCCGCCCGGGCCACGCGCCCTACTGCTCGGCCGTCTGCTGCATGTATGCCACGAAGGAGGCCATACTGATAAAGGAGCACGAGCCGGAGTGCGAGGTAACCATATTCTACATGGACCTCAGGGCCTTCGGCAAGGGCTTCCAGGAGTTGGTGGCCAGGGCCAAGGAGGAATACGGCATCCGCTACGTGAGGGCGCGGCCCTCAAGGCTCATCGAGGACCCCGGGACGGGCGATGTCATCGTGAGGTATGAGGACACCGAGGCCCTGGAGCTGAGGGAGGAGCGCTTCGACCTGGTGGTGCTCTGCCCAGCCCTCGTGCCCTGCCGGGATAACGTGAAGCTGGCAAAGGCCCTGGGCCTGGAGCTGGATGAGCACGGCTTCTTCAGGATCCTGGACCCGCTCCTAGCGCCCGTGGACACGAACGTGCCCGGCATCTTCGTGTGCGGCTACTGCGCTGGCCCCAAGGACATCTCTGAGAGCGTTTACCAGGCGAGCTGCGCGGCCGAGAGGGCTATGGAGGTGGTCTTCGGCAGGGAGGTGGGAGGGTGAGCGAGCGGGAGCGCGGGCAGGAGAAGGGGAAGGGAGCCGAGGAGAGGCCGCGCATCGGCGTGTTCATCTGCCACTGCGGCCTGAACATCGCTGGCACCGTGGACGTGGAGGAGGTGGTCAGGTATGCGAGCACCCTGCCGGACGTGGTGGTGGCGAAGGACCACATGTATATGTGCTCCTCAGCTGGCCTAGACATGATAAAGGAGGCCATAAGGGAGCACAAGCTCAACCGGGTGGTCGTGGCCT
>CAZPDR010000226.1:0-1627 GCA_964585495.1 uncultured Candidatus Bathyarchaeia archaeon | reverse complement strand
GGTAGAGCTCCCTCAGCACGTCCATGTAGCTCACGCGCCCCTCCTCCACGGCCTTCATGGCCTCCTCCAGGCGCCTCGTGGTCTCCTCTGACACGTAGCGGCTGAAGTGCCCGTCCAGGTAGGCCAGCACCTTGCGGCCCAGGCCCGTCGGGTAGAGGCGCCCCTTCCTGTTGTGGGCCACGTAGCGGCGCTCAAGGAGGGTGGCTATGATCTTCGCGTAGGTGGAGGGCCTGCCTATGCCCCGCTCCCTCATCATGGCCACTAGCTCCCCCTCCGTGAAGAGCTTGACCCCTGCATCGTGCCAGTGCCTCACGGCCTTGACGTGCAGCACCTCGCCCGGCTCCAGGCGGGGGATGAGCTTCACGGGCCTTATGAGCGTGAAGCCAGGCTCCCTCACCTCGCAGTAGCCTTCCACAGGCACCTCCTGGCCGTTCACACTCAGGATGGCCTTCTGCTTGACCAAGCGGGCCTTGCTCATCTGGCTGGCCACGAAGCGCTTGAATATCAGGTCGTAGAGGGCGTAGTGCTCGCGCCTCAGGCGCCTGGCCAGCCTTATAACGCCCATCTGGACGAGCTGGCGGAGCCTCCCGGCGTCTATGGGCCTGGTGGGCCTTATGCACTCGTGCGCCCCCTCCTCGCCCATGGCCCAGCTCCTGGGCGCGAAGTAGGCCTCCCCCCAGCGCTCCGTGATGTATTCCCTGGCCACGCCTATGCCTGCCGAGGAGACGCGCGTGCTGTCCGTGCGGTGGTAGGTGATGAGACCCGTCTCGAAGAGCTCCTGGGCCAGCCTCATGGTCTCGCGGGCGCTCAGCCTGAGGACGGCCGATGCCTCCCTCAGCATGGCATCTGTCGTGAAGGGCGGGGGCGGCGCCAGCTCCACCTCCTCGTGCTCCACGGCCTTCACCGCGCACGTGGCCTCCTCCAGCTCGCGCACCTTGGCCTCTATCTGGCGAGCCGTCATGCGCGGGAAGCGGAGCACCACCCTGAGGCCGTTCTCAAGCTCAAGGCCGAAGCAATCGCGGAAGCTCCTGCGCCACTCCCTCCAACGCTCCACCACCCAGCGCAGCACGGGCGTCTGAACGCGGCCAGCCGAGAGGGTGCGCCAGCCGATGTGCTCTTGGACCTTCTGGCTCAGCTCGAAGCCTATCCAGCGGTCCTCCACGCGCCTGAGTATCTGCGCCTCCACCAGGCGCTCGTTTATCTCCCTGGGGTTCCTCAGGGCCTCCAGGAGCGCCCGCCTGGTGATCTCGTGGAACTCCACGCGCTTGACCTCCCGCACGTATGGCGAGAGGTAGGTGGCTATGTCCCAGCCTATCTTCTCGCCCTCCGCGTCCGCGTCCGTGCCCACGAGGAGCACGTCCACCTCCCGGGCCACGGAGGCCAGGGCCTTCAGGAGCTCCGCCTTGTCGTCCAGCTCCACGCCACAGGCAGGGCACTTCTCCAAATCGTCCGTGTATTGCTCACCGCACCTCCGGCAGCGCTTTATCGTGCCGTAGACGGGCACGAAGTGGCCATCCCAGACCTCCACTCCGTGGAAGCCGCCCTTTGTGACCAGGTCGAAGACGTGGCCCTTGCTGGCCACCACGCTGAGGAAGAAGTCGCCCGTGGAGGTCTCGAAGACCGTGAG
>CAZPDR010000225.1:0-1631 GCA_964585495.1 uncultured Candidatus Bathyarchaeia archaeon | reverse complement strand
CATGATAAAGGCCGTGGCGGAGGAGCACGGCGCCCGCTTCGCTGTGGTGCCCAAGGAGCTGGCCCTGGACAACGGGGCCATGATAGCCTGGACGGGCCTCCTGGCCTACCAGGCGGGCGTGAGGACGCCCGTTGAGGAAAGCCACGTGAGACCGCGCTGGCGCATAGATGAGGTGCCCATCCCCTGGCGCTGAGGAACGCGCCTCTCCCTCCTCGCCAGCAGCGCCAAGCTAATATCGCACCTGCTCCCTTCTGCCTTCCAGGAGGAAGGTAGCCTCTTGCCCGGTAGGCACTCGTTAGAGGAGCTAGCCAGGCGGTGGCGGCGGGAGGACGAGGAGGCGCGCGAGATAAGGCGCCGCGAGGCCGATTGGGATTTCATACGCTCACAGCCACCGCGGCTGAGGAAGGCCCTTGAGTGCTTCGTGGAGTGCGGCGACCTCTACGTGGCCTCACGGGTGGCTGGCATGACGGTGGACGAGTTCAACGAGCTGAGGCTCAGGGCGCGCATACCGGTGGTGGTCTGATGGGCTCCGCTGTCGTTGATACGTGCTTCCTCATAAATTGGGCCAGGTTCTCGCGGAGGGACCTGCTGAGGGGGCTCTTCGACAGGCTCTTCATGCCTGAGCCCACCTTCTCGGAGGTGAAGAGCGAGGCAGCCCTTAGCCTGGCCTCTGAGTGGCTGGCCAAGCGCTTCCTAGTGCTCACGCCCGTGTTGCCAGCGAACGAGAGGGAGGTGGAGCTCCTGCTCCGCTTCGTGGCCGAGCACCCACAGCTGCCCTCCATAGACCCGCCGGAGCTCTACGGCTTCATCCTGGCCAAGCGGCTGGGCCTGCCCTTCCTCACGGACAATAAGGCGCCCAAGAGGGTGGCGCTAGCCCTGGAGAGCTACTCCTCCGTGGTCGTCTTGGACTCGCTTGACGTGCTGAAGCTGGCGGCTGAAACAGGCTCAGCCAGCCTGGCGGAGCTGGTGGACGCCTTCACGCGCGAGACCGGCTTCAGGTTCTCAAGGACAAGGCTGAGGGAGGTGGGCCTGCTTGGCCCGTGAGGGCGGGAGGGGCGAGCGCGAGAGGCGCCTGGAGGAGTTCCTGCGGAGGTGGGAGGAGGAGGACCGCGAGGCCCGGGAGATAAGGCGCCGCGAGGCTGACTGGGACTTCATACGCTCCCAGCCGCCACGGCTGAGAGCGGCCCTGGAGCTCTACGTGGAGACGGGCGACCTCCACCTGGCGGCCCGCATAGCTGGCATGACTGTGGACGAGTTCAACGAGCTGAGGCTGAAGGCCAGGGTGCCCGTGGTGCTCTAGGCCGAGCAGGAGGCCCCGAGAAGAGGTCGGGAAGAGGAAAAAGACCGCTTGGGCCTGGGCCTGCCTGCTCAGGCCTCCCCCTTCAGCTCCTTAAGCTGCTTGATGAGCTCTGGCACGACCTTGAAGAGGTCATCCACGATGCCGTAGTCGGAGAAGCGGAAGATGGGGGCCTTCGGGTCCTTGTTGATGGCTATGATGAGCTCCGAGTCCTTCATGCCCACCACGTGCTGGAAGGCGCCAGAGATTCCTATGGCCAGGTAGAGCTTGGGCTTCACGGTCTTGCCAGATGAGCCCACCTGCCGGTCCTTGGGCAGCCAGCCCTTGTCCACGA
>CAZPDR010000224.1:0-1655 GCA_964585495.1 uncultured Candidatus Bathyarchaeia archaeon | reverse complement strand
GGATAGCTACATCAGGTTCAGGCTGGAGGTGCTCCGCCTCCTCCTCGAATGGCGCTGGGTGGCCAGGGTGATCGCTAAGGCAGCCCGCGAGGTGCTGGGCGATCGGGTGGAGATCTATGCCTTCGGGAGCGCGGTGGAGGGGCGCCTGACGGCCGACAGCGACCTTGACATAGCGCTCGTGGTGCCTGAGGTGCCCAGGCGTGCGTCCGAGAGGGCGCGCATCATCGCGGCCATCCTTGAGCGAGCCGAGCGGGAGGGGGTGCCCTGGTGGTTCCCGGCGGAGCTCCACCTCATGACGAGGGAGGAGATGGAGATGCTGGCCCGCGGAGGCGCCAGGTTCATGCGCGTGGAGCCCTAGATGGCCCTGAGAAGGCCGCGCTCCTCAAGGCACGTGATGAGGGCGCCCACCGTGGCCGGGATGGTGTGCTCCGTGGCGAACGTGAGGCCTGGGCAGAGGTCAAGCACCAGATCCGCGAACCTCAGCACGCCCTTAGGGAGGCCCTCGCGGGCGCCAGCGAGCAGGTTGATGCGCTTCCCCTCCCTGAAGAGCTCCTCTATGCGCTCCGCTGCCTCGGCCACCGTCAGGCCCGTGGGGTCCGTGGCTATCAGGGGCTCGTCCGCCCTATCGCGCACGAACTGATACAGGTCCTGGAGCCTGACTGGCACGCGAGCCACCTTCCTGGCGTAGGTGCGCTCCTGTATCTTGAACCGGCTCTCAAGGCCCTCTAGGAGGCCGGAGAGGAAATTCATCAGCTCGGCTGCGTCCACGGGCTCGTGGGGCGTGATGACCAGCTCGCCCAGCTCGAAGGCCTGGGCGGCCCGCCCTATCCTCACGCCCATGGGCCGGGAGCCCTCGCCCAGGTAGGGCATCTGGGCGAAGGAGATGCGCCTCAGCACCTTAAGCACGGAGGGCTTGCCGGGCCTCTGCTTCCGCCAGATGACGTGGCCGGGCGTGATGGCCACCGCGGCCTCGGGGCCTATGATCTCCACCCACACCACCTTGTCCGGGCTGGTGAGGTTCACGTCAGCGCCCGTGGCCTCCTGGACGGCAGAGCCCACCCGCACGTTCACGTCCACGCTCGTGAAGGCGTGCCTGCCGCGCCTCGTGGTCCTGACCGCGAAGGTCTCATCCGGCCCTATGCGCCCCCTCGCCAGCTCGGCCGCCAGCTGGGCCAGCTCGGCCAGGTCCGCCCGGGCCGTCCCCAACACCCTCAGCACATACTCTGCCTCAGGCAGGAGCTCCTCAAGCCTCCTGGCGGCCTCATCTGGGTCCTCAAGGCCGTCCAGCAGCACGAGGCCCTTGAACCTCCTGGGCGCGGGGATGGCCCTGCCGCCCACGAGCTCCACGGCCCGGGAGGCCGCGATGTTCTCCAGGCCGAGCGGGGTCTTGATGATGATCTGCAAGGCCCGGCCACCCATGTGGTGGGCGCGAGCACCGATTTAAGCTGGCGAGCAGGAGGGGGTGCTCGGGAGGGAGGCGTGGAGAGGTCGGAGGAGGCCAGGAGGTGGATGGCCCAGGCGAAGCGGGACCTGAAGGCCGCCAGGGACAGCCTTGAGGACGGCAATCACGAGTGGGCCTGCTTCCAGGCTCAGCAGGCGGCCGAGAAGGCGCTAAAGGCCCTGCTCCTCGGCCTCGGGCGTGGCGCATGGGGCCA
>CAZPDR010000223.1:0-1664 GCA_964585495.1 uncultured Candidatus Bathyarchaeia archaeon | reverse complement strand
GGCCACGCGGTCCACGTAGTCCTCCGAGAGCGCTGGCACGTGGTGGAGGCCCATGATGATGACGCCATGTATCTCCGGGTCGGCCAGCACTATCTTGAGCGCCTCCTCGAACATCTCGGCCGTGGCCGAGCCCGTCAGGTCTATCGGGTTCCCTATGGCCGCGAAGGGCGGTATCCTGCCCTCCTCTATGAGCTTCCTCAGCTTGGCCTTCGTCCCCTCCGGGAGCTCCGGCACCTTGAGGCCCCTGAGCTCGCACTCGTCCACGGCCATGATGCCCGGCCCGCCCGCGTCCGTTATGATGGCTACATTCGGCCCCCTGGCTGGCGGCTGCATGAGGAGCGCCCTGCCCACGTCGAAGAACTGCTCCATGTTGCGCACCCTTATCACGCCGCACTGGGCGAAGGCAGCATCATACACCTCGTCCACGCCAGCTATGCTGCCCGTGTGCGATTTCGCTGCCCTAGCGCCAGCGCTCGTGCGGCCGGCCTTCAGGGCCACTATGGGCTTCTGCTTGGCCACATCGCAGGCCACCTCCATGAAGCGGCGGCCATCCCTCACGCTCTCAAGATACATGAGGATGACCTTCGTGCGCTCGTCCTCCTTCAGCAGGCTCAGCATAGCGCACTCATCCACATCACACCTGTTCCCGAAGCTCACGAACTTGCTCAGGCCGAGCTCCGTGCCCGTCATGTAGTCTAGCGCGGCCGCCCCGAAGGCGCCCGACTGGCTCAGGAAGGCAACGTTCCCCGGCATGGGCCTCGGCGTGGCCACGTATTCCTCCCCCGTCCTCAGCACCTTCGTCTCAGGCAGGAAGAGCGTGTCCACGCCAGTGTAGGGGTCGTAAACGCCCAGGCAGTTGGGGCCTAGTATCCTTATGCCAGCATCACGGCCGATGCGGACCACCTCCTCCTCCAGCTCGTGGCTCCCCACCTCACTGAAGCCCGAGCTGATGATGATAGCCGCCCTCACGTCCTTGCGCGCTGCCTCGCGCATGACATCGGGCACGTATTTGGCTGGCACCACGATCACGACCAGATCCACTGGGCCGGGCACCTTGGCCAGGCTCGGGTAGCAGGGGAAGCCCAAGACCATTCTGGCCTTCGGGTTCACCGGGTAGAGCTCGGCCTTCAAGAGGCCGCGGCGCTTGTTCTCGGCCAGGTTCTTGAAGATGACGTGGCCGGCCTTGTCCGCATACCTAGATGCCCCCACGACGGCGATGGAGGAGGGCTCGAAGAAGGCCCTGAGCTGCTCTATCTCCTCGCGCATCACTTATCACCAGGCTTAACTTGCCACCTGGGGGAAAAGCTTTCCCGGGCGATGGGGATGGCGAGCACACGCCCGGTGCCCAGCTGCCCCTTCTGCCGGATAGCGGCCCACGAGGAGCCAGCAGCGTTCGTCTACGAGGACGAGGAGCTCATGGCCTTCATGGACAAGAACCCCGTGTCCACCGGCCACCTGCTCGTGGCGCCCAAGGCCCACCGCGAGACCATCCTGGACCTGGAGCCCGAGCTGGCCGCCCGCCTCTTCGCGCTGGTGGCCCGCGTGGCCAGGGCCATCTGGGCTGCCCTCAGGCCCGACGGGCTCAACGTCCTCCACGCCAGCTTCCCGGCGGCGGGCCAGTCCGTGCCGCACTTCCACATTCACGTGGTGCCCAGGTATTACGG
>CAZPDR010000222.1:0-1666 GCA_964585495.1 uncultured Candidatus Bathyarchaeia archaeon | reverse complement strand
GAGGCCATAAGGAAGGACGAGAAGACGGGCTGGGTGCTCCTGAACCCGATGAGGTGCATAGGCTGCCGCTCCTGCGTCATCTCCTGCCCCATAGGTGTGCCGTGGTTCGACGAGGACCTGAAGGTGGCCGTGAAATGCGACTTCTGCGATGGCGATCCCTGGTGCGCCAAGTACTGCTCCGCCCAGGCCATCCAGGTCATGCCACGCGAGGAGGCCATCGAGTTCATGAGGCGCATCTACGGGGTGATATGAGCATGAGGGCGGAGGAGGTAGCTGGCAGGCTGAGGGAGGCCCTCGGGCCAAAGGTCGTGGCCCTTGAGGCGCCCACACCCAAGCGCGTCTTCCTGACCGTGAGCGAGGAGGACCTGGAGGACGCCATGAGGGCCGTGATGGGCCTGGCCAAGGAGGCCCGCTTCATGACCATCTCGGCCGTGGACACGGGCTTGGACATGGAGCTCCTCTACCACGTGGACGTGCTGGGCACGGTGGTAACGGTGCGCGTGAAGGTGCCGAAGGAGGAGATGGAGGTCTTGGACATCTCGCACATCGCGCCGCCCGCGGAGTTCATAGAGCGCGAGATCCGCGATCTCTTCGGCATAGAGTTCGTGGGCCTCAAGCCCGACAAGCTCTACACGCCCGAGGGATACGAGGAGAAGCCGCTCCAGAAGCCGATGGAAGGGCCGCTGCCCGTCCAGGCCAGGCCCGTGATGGAGATGCTGATGGAGAGCGCCTGTGCCACGACCGTGAGCAGGGCTCTGATGAGGAAGCGCGAGGACCTGGGCCTGTCGGCCATGCCGCCCATGGCCATGGCCAAGCCTGAGGCCATGGAGGAGATAAGGGGCGTGGCCCAGGCCGTGGGCTTCACGGACAGAGCTGGCTACGACCTGGCGAAGAGGAAGCTCAGGTATAAGTAAGGGGGTGGTGTGGCGTGCCCAGGTATGGCGTGTTCCTCGGGTGCTTCATCCCCTTCAGGTATCCCTGCGTTGAGGTAGCCCTGAAGAAGGTGTTCGAGGCCCTGGGCCTAGAATACGCCATCCTGGAGAACTACTCCTGCTGCCCCGAGCCCGTCTTCACGCGCCTCGTGGACTACGACTTCTGGCTCACCCTCGCGGCCCGCAACCTAGCCTTGGCCGAGGAGCAGGGAGCCGATGTGATGGTAGTCCCCTGCTGCGGCTGCTTCGAGAGCCTTCACGAGGCAGAAGAAGCTCTGAAGGAGCCCGAGACGCGCGATAAGGTGAACGAGGTCTTGGCCAGGTTCGGCCACGAGTACAAGGGCAAGGTGAAGGTGGAGAGCGCAGTGGAGACCCTGGGCCGGGAGCTCGGGCGGATAAGGGAGCTGATCCAGAAGCCCTTCAGGGCCCGCGTGGCCATCCACTACTGCTGCCACCTCTTCAGGCCTGGGCCAGAGGGCGATATCTGGCTGAAGCATGACATGACCAGGGACCTGGTGCGCGTGGCTGGCGCCGAGGTGCTGCGCTACAAGCTTGAGCGCTTCTGCTGTGGCTTCCCCGCCTTCCAGGTGGACCCCGAGTTCTCGCTCAAGGAACGCCTGGCGCCGAAGCTGGAGTCCATGCGTGCCGTGGGCGCTGAGTGCGTGGTGACGGCCTGCGCGGCCTGTATGACGCAGTTCGAGCGCGGCCAGACCATGCTGAGGCGCTACGGCTAC
>CAZPDR010000221.1:0-1673 GCA_964585495.1 uncultured Candidatus Bathyarchaeia archaeon | reverse complement strand
TTCTCAAGCAGGATGGTGGCCGTCTCAAGGTCATACTCGGCCTCGCTCAGCCAATCCCGAGCTCTGCTGGCCAGGGGCAGGCACCTCCCCGCCTGTAGGGAGGAGGGGCAGGGACACTTTTATCTCGATTGCCTAACGCTCGGACGGCATGTCCAGATACTTCCTTATCATGTCCTCAAGGCGCTTGGTCTTCCGCCTCCTGGGCCGGTAGGGGCGCGGATATGGCCCGACCACCTCAAGGGCCCTCAGGGCCAGCTCATCCGCCTCCCCGGGCTCGTGGCGGTCCCAGCCGGGCCAGTGCCTGAAGGCGCCCGGGCGAGCCCAATCTGGCGTGAAGGCATCTAGCTCATCCGGCCTGAGGCACACGGCCACCATGTGGAGCTCCCTGTGGAGCGAGAGCGGGCAGGTGAAGAGGCGCTGGGGGTCCATCTTGTTCTCCACCCTCAGGCTCCCGGCCCCGTAGCGCTCCCTTATGGCCTGGAGGCGCCCCTCTACCTTGAGGAGCACGTACTCCACTATGGCGTAAGCCACGTCCAGGGGGCCGTGCCTGGCGAAGAGCTCCGGCGATATGGCGGCGTGGTGGAGGTGCACGTGCATCCCACGGCCAGACCACTTCAGGAAGACAGATGCCACCACGCCCTGCCTCTCCAGCACGTCGAGCACGGCCCTCGCTGCCTCCACCGTGGCCTCCCAGGCCGCGAACTCGTTATCTATATCCCAGGTGGGCGTGAAGGCCACCGCGCTGCCCGGGTAGAGCGTGTCCTCCGGCTCCTCAAGGCGGGCGTAGAGGGCCGAGGAGGCGTAGAAGGTCCTGGGCCTCAGGTGCCTGAACCTGGCGAGGAGGGCCAGCACATCGCCAGCCTCCTCCACCCGCAGGGGCCTCCGCCTCCCCTCACGCCCCCCTGCCTCATACCTTACCAGGAGGTGCCTGCCCTTCTCGTCCTTGAGCTCGCAGTGGAGGGCCACCCAGCGCCTCCTGGCGAAGCGGGCGATCTCGCTAGCTACCCCGGGCCGGTTATAATGCTCCAGCACGCCTGCGTAATCGTTTCCGCACCTCATGGGCTCTTGGCCTATCTTACTCTTCCTCCTCCGGGTAGTATATCAGGCCCTTCTCCTCTAGGATGGTGTGCAGCTTCCTCACGGCCTCGTGGACCTGCTCCTCGCTCTTGGCGCCCGTGCACACGAGCTTGCCGGAGGCGAAGAGGAGTATGACGACCTTGGGCTCCTTCATCCTGTATATCAGGCCCGGGAACTGCTCTGGCTCATACATGGTGTCCTCAAGCTCCAGCTGCGCTCTCTCCAGGTCTATCTCGCCGTGTAGGTCGCCCGAGGCCACGATGTTCTGGATCTCCACCTCGGGCTTGCTCTTGATGACTATGCCCGCCTTCTTGAGCTTCTTCACGACCGTGTTGACAGCTCTTATGGCCGTTTTCTCGCTCTTAGCGCCCGTGCAGACCATCTTGCCAGAGCTGAAGATGAGGAGGGCGGTCTTGGGCTTCTTGAGCCTGAACACCAGGCCTGGGAACTCGTTTGGCCTGTATTCCACGTCCCTGAAGGACGCCACTATGGCCTCCAGATCTATCCTCTGCTTCAGATTGGCAGATGCTACTACGTTCTGTATGGTGATATCTGGCTCCCGCTTGCGCCTAAGCGGTATGCCCTATCACCTCGCC
>CAZPDR010000220.1:0-1687 GCA_964585495.1 uncultured Candidatus Bathyarchaeia archaeon | reverse complement strand
ACCTCATCGGGTTCAGGAGCACCCAGCCCGTCTTCTCGTCCTTCCTTATGGCCTCGGTAGGGCAGACGGCCGCGCAAACGGGCTCCTCGCAGTGCCTGCACTGGACGGCCTCGAAGAGCACTTGATCGCGGTCGAATATCACGTGCCTCCTGGCCTTGTTGTAGTCTATCACGCCGTAGTGCTTGTAGGAACAGGCCATCTCGCAGTAACGGCAGCCAGTGCACCTGCTGGGGTCATAGACGAGCACGAGCTGTTGGCTTTCCCCCGTCACCTTTTGATCACCACGGCCACGCCTGCGCTGGCTAAAAAGCTTTTTCGCCTCTATTTTTGTGTCATGGCACGTTTATATGAGCTCGCATGTAGGATAATCATACTTATGCGCTTATTCCATTCTCCCGGGCATAAGTATGCCTTCTCCAGCGTGAAAGAGCATAAACTCTGCCTCCTCGCGATGTAAAGCACATGCCCCGCACCTTCCTCTTGATTCCCGTAAAACCTTAAAAGGCGAGCGAGCTGGGTGGGGTGGTGAGCGCCATGTCGGCTGCCGCCAAGAAGGTGGCCGAGGAGTTCAAGAAGATGGTGAAGGAGAAGCTGGGCATGGTGCCGCCACACATCGAGGCCATGTGCGATAACGCGCCCGAGGTGGTGGCGCACTTCGTGCGCATGTACGGTGCCGCCATGGGGCCTGGCAAGCTGGACCCGAAGACTAAGGAGCTCATAGGCCTGGCCCTGGCCGTGGCCCTCGGCTGCAAGCACTGCATGACCTGGCACACCATCATGGCCCTTGAGCACGGCGCCACGAAGGAGGAGATATTCGAGGTCCTGGGCGTCGCGGCCGTCATGACTGGCGGCCCTGGCATCGTAACCTGGTCCGAGCAGGTCATCGAGGTCCTGAAGCAGAAGGGCCTTCTCTAGGCCGCCACCACCGAAAGGAGCCTTCTTTTTCTCCTCCCCGCTGGGGCGCAGCAGGGCCCATAATTCACGTTCAACCCCGCCCATGAGCGCCCTCCTCGGGCCGGGAGGCGCGTTTCAGGATGCGCAAGCTCTTGAGCAGGCAATCGCGCCCCCTCACCACCCTCACGACCGAGCCGCAGCGGGGGCACCTGAGCGTGGGCAGGAGCAGGTGGTAGGCTGGGTCGTCCACCAGGCTCAGCGGCCCCCTGTAGCCGCAGCTCGGGCAGGAGACCTCGCCGGGCACCCGCTCTATCACGAGCTCGGCGCCCTCAAGGAGCGTGCCACGGGAGAGCTCCCTGAACCAGAAGGCGAGCTGCTCGTGGTTCACCAGGCTTAGCTCGCCAACCGCCACGCGGACCTCTAGGACGCGCTCGGCTCCCTCCTGCTCGGCAGCGCGGAGGGCTAGGTCAAAAAGCGCCTTGGCCACCGTGAGCTCGTGCATCCGGCCGTTCTCCCCCGCTCATCGCGCGCCCTCAGAGGCCTAGGGCCTTCACGACCTCCTCCACGCCCTCGCCCGTCCGGCAGCAGGTGCGGGCCACCTTGATGGCCGGGTTCACGGCCCTTATGTCCGCCTCCAGCTTGCCCACGTCCACGCCCATGGCAGGCGCCAGGTCCACCTTGTTCACCACGGCCAGGTCGGCCTCCATGAAGATGTAGGGGTGCTTCACGACCACGTAGGGCCCCTCGGCCACGCTCACGACCACCACGCGCTGGTGGGCCCCCAGCGGGAACT
>CAZPDR010000219.1:0-1688 GCA_964585495.1 uncultured Candidatus Bathyarchaeia archaeon | reverse complement strand
CGGCCACTCGAAGTCCACGAGGCCCAACAGCCTGAGAGCGTCCAGCAGCCCCTCCGCGTAGGAGGCGGCAGCTATGCTGGTGAGGTGCCTGCCGGCCTCTAGGAAACGCCCGGCGTCCTCATGGTAGCGCTCGGCCAGGTCTAGCACGTGCCTCAGGCTCGCCTCCTCGATGCGCTGAGGTGCCTCCCGCACCGCCAGGGTATCGAAGGCATGGTCCAGGTTGCGGACGTAGCGCTCGGCCAGCCTCTCCGCCTCGCGCTCCAGGGTGATTAGGGCTTGCTCGGCTTCCCTCCGCTCCCCTACCCAATCGGGGGCACCTGCAAGCACCTTCAGGGCCTCTGCCTCCGTGAAGTGCAGGGGGCCAGGCATCACGAGCGTATGGGGAGGAGGCCCCAGGTCTTGCTCTAGGAGCTCCTCCACGCTGCCAGCTCTCACCACGGGCTCCTCTGAGCCAGCACGCGCTATGCCCACGGCCAGGCTGTCGGGCCGCACGGCCCCCTTCCCCAGGCGCTCCTCAAGCTCAAGGAGGAGCTCCAGGCCCTCCCGGACCGTCATGAAGCGGCCTTCCTCGGCCCTGGCGTCCAGGAGGCAGATGGTGTGGAGCCCCCTGGCCTTGTTCTCCACCACGGCCCGGTAGGGCGCCTCCGAGAGCAGCCCCTCCTCCGGGTAGGTTATGGTGGTCGTGCGCCCGAACTTGTAGGCGTGGAGGCCCGTCAGGCCCACCACGGCCGAGGTGATGCTGGGCGCGTGGACGAGGCGCGTCCTTATGCCCAGGCGCTCCGCCAGCACGCGCACGGCCAGGTGCGTGGTCGCGACCATAGGGTCCCCTGGCACGAGCAGGGCCACGTTCTTGCCAGCCAGGGCCTCCTCAAGCAGGGGCCTGGCATCCTGCTCTTCTAGCACGCGCCTGCCCACGAGCCTCAGCGGCTTACCCACCAGCTCCTCAAGCCTCCTGAGCGAGAGCCCAGGCATGAGGCTGGTGTAGAGCTCCAGGAAGACCACATCCGCCTCCCTGGCCGCCTTAAGGCCCCTGAGCGTGAGGCCCAGCTCGTCGTGCAGGCCGAGGCCGACGAAGGTGAGGGTTCCGCGCCCCATGCTCGCGCCCAGCTTATATACTCAGGGCTGCGATAAGGGTGAGGTGGGAGGATTGGTCAAGAGGTTCAAGCCCACGGAGAGGGCGCTCTCGCTCGAATACGCGATAAGGGATGTCCTCGTGCCCGCCAAGGAGCTGGAGCGGAAGGGGAGGAAGATACTCTACCTGAACATCGGCGACCCCCTGAAGTTCGACTTCGACACCCCCAAGCACATCAAGGACGCGCTCTACGAGGCCGTGAGGGCTGGCAAGAGTTGGTATGGCCCTTCGGAGGGCCTGCCGGAGCTGAGGGAGGCTATCGCGGAGAAGGAGAAGCGCTACAACGACGTGGACATCACGCCAGACGACGTGATGGTTACCACGGGCGTGTCGGAGGCCATCAACTTCCTCATGGCCGCCACCCTTGAGCCAGGGGACGAGGTGCTCGTGCCCGGGCCCACCTACCCGCCCTACATATCCTACGCTCGCTTCTACGGCGGCAGGCCCGTGCCCTACCGGACCGTGGAGGAGGATGGCTGGCAGCCCGACATAGATGACATAAGGGCCAAGATAACGGAGCGCACGAAGCTCATCGTGCTCATCAACCCGAACAACC
>CAZPDR010000218.1:0-1691 GCA_964585495.1 uncultured Candidatus Bathyarchaeia archaeon | reverse complement strand
TCAGCCAGGCTTGGTAGTCCTCCGGCCTCATGGGATACCACTCTGGCGCGGTGGGCTCGGCCAGGGGCTTGATGGGCGGGTAAGGGAATATCTTGCGCACTGCTCTCACGCCCTTGGCTACCACGGGCAGGAGCTCCGGCGGGAAGGCGGCCCAGGCTTCATCTTCCTCGCTCAGGCCCAGGAGCCTCTCGCCTGCGCAGGGGAGCGTGAAGGTCGGCCTGCCGTGCTTGATGGCGTAGCTTATGGCCGAGCAGGAGGCTATGCTCACGAACTGCGCCTCCGGCACCACGCCAGACCAGGCTATGGCCTTCAGCAGGACGGCCACCTGTGTGGGCGTGCCGTAGGCCACCATCACGTCTGGCTCGGTCAGGAGCTTCCTGCTCGGCATGAAGAGGGTGGCCTTGCAGGTGCCTGGCTCTAGGAACCTGGCCCTCAGGGCCTCCCAGAGCGCTCTCTCGGCCTCCTCGTCCCTCGCGTGATGGCCTATCAGGCCGGAGGCGAGCAGGTAGTCGGGGCGCTCTACCATGCCGAAGGCAGCTGCCCCGAGCACGCAGAAGGTGTCCTCAAGCGTCTGGCCTATGGCCCAGCCGTAGGTGCGGGCCACGTTCAGCGCCCTGCAGGCTGGCAGGCGGGAGCCGAAGTGGCGGAGGGGGCGCCTGGCTTTAGCTGGCAGGTCCTCCTCGCGCTCAAGGAGCTTCACGCCCACCATGTAGGTCCTAAGGCCCAGGTATGACCGCACCTCCTTGGCGAGCTCGGCCAGCTTCTCAGGCGATAAGGTCATGCTCGCCCCACCTGGGCTCCGGCTGCCTCAGCTTGATATATCGCTTTGGAGAAAGCTGGGTGGTGTCTGGTTTTGATAAGGGCTAGGGATTGGCTGGCGCAGGCCGAGAGGGACCTTGAGCACGCCAGGTGGTCCGCTGAGAAGGGCCATCACGCCTGGGCTTGCTTCGCGGCCCAACAGAGCGGTGGGAAGGCCGTGAAGGCAGCCCTGAACGCGCTGGGGAGGGAGGCCCGTGGCCACGGCATAATGGAGCTCCTAAGCGAGCTGAGTGAGCTCGTTGAGGTGCCTCGGGAAGCCTACGATTGGGCTAGGGTGCTGGACAAGCACTACATCCCCACCAGGTATCCCAACGCCTACGCCGCAGGGCCATAGGGGCAGCGGGGAGGCTGCTCGAACTCGCGCGGAGGCTGGTGGAATGCAGGCGGGGTTAAAGCAGGTGATACGCACCGTCAAGGAATACCTGCGAGAGCTGGAGCAAGAGCGGAGCGAGAGCTTGAGAAATAAGGGCCTAGAGCACCTGGGCCAGGAGCTCGCAGATGTCCTTGATGGCTATCTTCTCCTCCACGTCCAACACCTTGGCCGCGTCCTCCAGCATGCAGGTGCAGAAGGGGCAGGCGGTCGCGATGACCTGGGCACCGGCCTCAAGGGCCTCCTTGAGCCTGTGAACGGACGGCCTTTTCTCCGCCTCGGCCTCCTCCGTCCAAACGCGGCCAGCTCCGCCGCCGCAACAGAAGCTGTTCTCGCGGTTGCGCTCGAACTCTAAGAGCTCTAGGCCAGGTATGGCCTCAAGGACCTTCCTGGGTGCCTCATACACGCCGGAGCGCTTGCCCAGGAAGCAGGGGTCGTGGTAGATGACCTTAAGGCCCTTGAGGGAGCCCTTAGGCCTTATCCTGCCCGCCTCCAGGGCCTC
>CAZPDR010000217.1:0-1694 GCA_964585495.1 uncultured Candidatus Bathyarchaeia archaeon | reverse complement strand
GATGCGCTCTATCTCCATGAGCATCTTGGCCGTCTGCTCCCCGTGGAGCTTATACCTGTAGGTGTCCGGTATCTTGTATTCCGGCTCCGGGAGGCCTAGGTCCTCGAAGAACACCTTGTCCATGTTGTAGGAGTAGTGCTGGCCAGTGTGGAGCACGAAGAAGTCGGCCCCTAGCTCCTCGAAGGCCTCCACGAGGGGGGCCTGCTTTATGATCCCCGGCCTGGTGCCCACGACCAAGCATATCTTGTCCTGGAGCTCTTCGTCCTCAAAGGTCTTCCTCATGGACGTGAGGAGGCTCATGGCGGGCCTAGCTAGGCCGTGTTGATCACTTAAGTTTTTTCTCTTCTCATTTTAGCCAGCCTCCTCTCGGGCAGTCCGAGCGCTCTCTCGAACTCGTAAACGGCCCGCGAGGCAACTACCCAGGCCTCCAGGCCCTCCGGGTCAATACAGGCCATCTCGTCCGCTAGGGCGAGCGCCTCGTCCGTGAAGTGGCCGTGGGGAAAGCCACCTATCAATATCATGGGTCTCTCAAGGCCCGAGAGACTACGCATGACCTCCTCCACGGTCCTTGGAGCCCCCTCCCGCGTGAAGGCCACCACGCGGTCTGGCTCAAGGCGCTCCACCAGCTCGGGCAAGGCCTCTCGCCTTAGGGTCAGCAGCGGTGGCCCACCAGGCGGCACTTGCCCTTCCTCGTAGAGCTGCTCCACCAGGCCCACGAAGCGGTTGTAGTTCTTCGGCAGCCTCGTGCTCGGATCTATCTCTATCACGTGGTCGTCTATGGTGTGCACGTAAACGCGCAAGAGGCCCTCCTTGTTCAGCGGGCTCCCCATCACGGCCAGGAGGGTGGTGTGCACCAGGTCCGGGCGCCCCCTCTTACTCGCGTCCGGCAGGTTCCTCATGGCCGTGTGGTGTAGCGAGCGGTCCAACAGCATGGCACCTGGTCTCTTCCTCCTCGCGCGGGCTGTCTTCACGACCGCTGGATGCCTCCAGAGTTCCTTGGGCACCCTCTCAAGCGCTGACTCGGCCAGGACGAAGAGCAAGGGCAAGGCAGCCTTACCTCTGCCCTCCCGGGTGCTCCATCTGCTGATAAGCCTTAACCGGGCGGCGCGCGCCCTCCTTGCGGCTTGGACAAGCGTGAGGCCAGGAAGATAAGGGCCATAGCCCTAAGGCGCATAAGGCGCCTCTTCGAGCTGGCCCTCCAGGTGGTGCGGGAGGAGCCGGAGCTCGCTGACCGCTACGTGGAGCTCGCCAGGCGCATCGCCATGAAGGCCCGGGTGAGGCTGCCGCCCGAGTATAAGCGCCTCGTCTGCAAGCGCTGTAAGCGCTTCATCGTGCCCGGCCTCACCTGCCGCGTCCGCCTCCAGCCCAGGCGCGAGCCGCACATAGCCATAACGTGCCTGAGGTGCGGTGGCATCTACCGCATTCCTATCAAGGGGCGGAGGAGCAAGAGGAAGGCGAGGAAGCGAGCCCTTCCTGGGCTCGGGGAGCCTTGAGGCCCTCGGGCTTAGGCTCGACCCCAGCACGGGGCGCCTTGAGCCCACTAGGAGCTATGCTGTCCGTGCCTGAGGCAGCCCTCACGGCCACGGTTATAAGTGCCTCCCGCGCCCCTGGAGGCGATGGGGCATGGTGTCCAAGCGCTTCAAGCGCCGCCTGGCCAGCGCCATGACGCTTGAGAAGCCCACCGTCTGGGTGGG
>CAZPDR010000216.1:0-1707 GCA_964585495.1 uncultured Candidatus Bathyarchaeia archaeon | reverse complement strand
TGGAGTTCGTGAAGATCATCCACGACCTCCTGAGGGCCACCTGCCGCATGTGCGGCCGCCTCCGCATACCCGTGGACATCTGCCCCATCTGCGGTGGGCCGCTCCGCTACAGCCCCGAGGCGGAGCTCTACACCTGCCCGAGCTGCGATAGGAAGTTCACGCCTGAGGAGCTGGCCGAGGCCAAGAAGAGCATGTCGGAGGAGGCGAAGAAGGCAGCGGCCACCACCATCACCATGGAGCGCCTGAGGAAGCGCATGGAGCGCCTGAAGGCCATGCTGGGCGAGGTGCCGGACAGCTTCTACAAGACGGTCATACGCGAGGCCATGAAGAACAAGGAGTGCCCGCACTGTGGTGCACCCAACTACAAGATAGAGCTCATCAAGCCCACCACCTTCCACGAGCACACGGAGGCTGGTGTCCAATACCTTACGCCCAACATGGTCAGGGACAGGCTGGAGCGCATACCGGACGAGGACCTGGTCCTCATGGGCATAGACCCGAAGAGCGCCAGGCCAGAGTGGATGGTCCTGACCGTGCTGCCGGTGCCGCCCGTCTACGTGAGGCCGGCCATCACGCTTGAGACGGGCATCCGCTCCGAGGACGACCTCACGCACAAGCTGGTGGACATCTTGCGCATCAACCAGAGGCTGAAGGACGACCTGGAGAGCGGAGCTCCACCCCTCATCATCCAGGACCTCTCGGAGCTCCTGGCCTACCACGTTACCACCTACTTCGACAACGAGATCTCGGGCATACCGCCGGCCAAGCACCGCTCCGGCCGCGTGCTTAAGACGCTGGCCCAGAGGCTGAAGGGCAAGGTGGGCCGCTTCAGGGGCCATTTGACCGGCAAGCGTGTGGACTTCTCGGCCCGCACCGTCATCTCGCCCGACCCGAACATAGACATCAACGAGGTGGGTGTGCCCATCGAGGTGGCCAAGAAGCTCACCGTGCCAGAGCGCGTAACGCCCTGGAACCTGGAGCGCATGAGGGAGCTCGTGCGCAACGGGCCTGAGCGCTACCCAGGCGCCAACTACGTAACCAGGCCAGATGGGAGGAGGCTGAGGCTGGAGTTCGTGAAGGACAGGGATGCCCTGGCCGAGCAGCTAGGGCCGGGCTGGATAGTGGAGAGGCACCTTGTGGATGGCGATATCGTGCTCTTCAACCGCCAGCCCAGCCTCCACCGCATGTCTATCATGGCCCACCGGGTGCGCGTCCTGCCCTACAAGACCTTCAGGCTGCACCTCTGCGTCTGCCCACCCTACAACGCGGACTTCGATGGAGATGAGATGAACCTCCACGTGCCTCAGAGCGAGGAGGCCCGCGCCGAGGCCAGGCTGCTCCTGCAGGTGCAGGACCACATACTATCGCCCAGGTTCGGCGGGCCCATCATAGGCGCCATAAGGGACTTCCTCTCCATGGCCTACCTCCTCACGCGCAAGTCCACCTACCTGACGAAGGAGGAGGTCTGCCGCCTCCTCACGGCCGCTGGCTACGAGGGGCCGCTCCCGGAGCCAGACGTCAAGGAGCCCGTGGAGCTCTGGTCCGGCAAGAAGATCTTCAGCATCTTCTTGCCCAAGGACTTCAACTACACCTTCAAGGCCAAGACCTGTAAGTCCTGCAAGAAGTGCCTGAGGGAGAAGTGCCCGTATGATGCCTACGTGGTCATCAAGAACGGCCAGCTCATCTGCGGCGTGATCGACAAGAACG
>CAZPDR010000215.1:0-1709 GCA_964585495.1 uncultured Candidatus Bathyarchaeia archaeon | reverse complement strand
CCATGCGAGTCGTATAGCTCTATGAGCTTTTCCTCCGGCAGGGCCTTAAGGCCCTTGGCCTTGAGCTCCTTGGCCATGCGCCTCACGAGCCCCACGCCACGCGATATGGTCTGGCGGTAGCGCTCGCTTTCAAGCTCCACGATCTCCATGATGTAGTCCTCAGCGGCCTTTATCTTCGGGTAATCCCTGCCCCAGAGCTCCACCTGAGCAGCCACCAGGTCCAGGAGGGCTTCCTCGGTCCCGAGGGCGCGTAAGAGCCTGTAGGTGCGCCTTATCAGCAGGCGGGCCAGGTAGCCCTCCCGCACGTTCGAGGGCACCACGCCATCGGCCAGCATGAAGACCAGGCACTTCGTGTGATCTAGGGCCGCGAAGAAGTTCTCCACGGGCGCCAAGAGGGCTTCTAACTCATCCGGCCTAGCGCCCAGGGCCTCGGCCACGCGGGAGCGGGCCTCCGACTTGCGGACGCCCTTCCTCACTATCATGAGGCTGGAGTAGGTGGCTGGCCCCACGAGCTCCCTCTCCTCGGGCAGCTCCACGCCCACCAGCTTGGCCAGCTGCTCCAGCTCGGGGCCATACATGGCGTGGAAGGCACTCACGGCCCCCTGGCTGAGCCAGGTGAAGCGCTCGATGCCGTAACCCGTGTCCACGGTCTTTATGGGCAGTTCCACGAGCTGGCCGTTCACGACCTTGAACTTCATGAACACGAGCGTGGCCACCTCCAGGCCGCGCACTATGGTCTCCAGATCTGGCCCAGCGTTGCCGCCGCCCACCCAGACGCCCTCCTTGTAGATGATCTCCTCGTCCTTGATGCCCAGCTCCCGCGTGGCGAACTCGTGGTGGAAGCGCACCGTCTCATCGCGCCAGTAGATGGCCCGCTCGGGCGTGTTGAAGGCATGGTGGCCGCCCATCTCGAAGACGGTGAGGTGCCTGCCGAACGTGAGCCCCACGTTGTCCACGTCCACGAAGCGCATGCAGGGCTGCACGATGACGAGCGGGTTGGCTGGCGGTGGCGCGATGCCCTCGGTAACGTAGGGCTGGAAGTCTATGATGCTGGCGTGCACGAACAACAGGTCATCTCGCCAACGGGCCACGACGGGGTAGGGCGCGATGCGCTTGTGGCCGTGGCGCTCGAAGAAGCGCAGGAATGCCTCCCTCATCTCGCGGTAGGTGAAGGCACGCTTGGTGGGCGGCTTGCCTATGAAGGTGTAGTGGGCACAGCCCTCCGCCGTGGCCTCGCCACAGGTCTCCTGGTCGGGGTTGAGCGTCCAGAAATACTCGCCGCAGAGGGGGCAGCGCTTGCGCACGTAGCCGAGCTCGTCAAATAGCTCTACCTTATACTCGTCCACCGGGAACCGGTGCAAACAGACCACCGCCTGGTTCCCGGCTTAGCCGAAGAGGCTGGCCAGGCCAGCGAGCGCCTCCTCCTCTTCCTCCTTCTCCTCTTCCTCAGGCTTCTCCTCTTCCTCAGCGGCCTTGGCCTCCTCAGCTGGCGCACCAGCCGGAGCTCCCACCGTGGCCACGGCAGGCATGCCTATGGGCGTGGACTTGATGGCCTCGTCTATGTCTATCTCCTTCAGGGCGGCCACCAGGCTCTTCACGCGGACCGGGTCCACTTCCACGCCAGCGGCCTCTAGGACGCGCGCCAGGTTCTCCTCGTTGATCTCCTTGCCAGCCCTGTGGAGGAGCATGGCCGCGTATATGTATTCCAT
>CAZPDR010000214.1:0-1716 GCA_964585495.1 uncultured Candidatus Bathyarchaeia archaeon | reverse complement strand
CGCGGGAGGTTCAGCACCACCCGGCCCACGCGCCCCGTCCTGAGCAGGTCGAGCTCCCAATCGCCCGTCCAATCGGGCAGGTGGCAGGAGCCATCTAACGCCCTGGCCACGGGCACCTGGTTGGCCGAGAAGACTGGCAGTCCCAGCCGCTCAGCCAGCTCGCAGGCCAGGTTCAGGAGCTCCTCGTCCGTCGAGCGCGGATCCAAGCTCACGACCAAGCCTAACGAGGGCGTTGCGAGCTTGAGGGCCATGAAGGACCGCAGCACGGCCTTGGCCAGCAGCTTAGCCTCCTCCTCGACCTCCTCTACGGCCTTCAGCTTCCCTCCCGGCCCGGGGAGCTCCAGGCCCTCTAGGCCCGGGGGTGGCGTGAGCACGAGACCCAGGGTGGCGCGCTGGCCACCGTCCAGAGCCCCCATGCCAGCGAGCTCCAGAAGGAAGCGCCTCACCGCTCTCTCGACCGCTTCCTCGTTCCTGCCCTCCGCGAAGGGAGCTAGGAAGAGGTTGAGGAAGGGGAGCACCTGCTCGTGCCCCACCTCGCGGGAGCAGGCCATGACGAGCAGCTTCGCGTTCAGCAGGGCGTCCTCCAGCTCCTCGGGCGCCTTCACGGGGGCGCAGGCCCAGGCCCAGGCTGGGGCAGGCCCAGAGGCCAGCACGGGCCTCAGGTCGTGGTAGATGGCCGAGGGGCCGAGCGTCCAGTGCCTAAGATCCTCTAGGTGGAGGGCACCCGAGAGGTGGCCATCTGCCACATCCCGGTGCAGCACGCCTATGAGCGCGTATTCCTCCAGCACCTTCCCGCACGCTGCCGCCTTCACGGCCCAGGAGGGAGAGCTGGCCAGCAGCTTGCTCACGTCATACACGGGCAGGCCGAGGCGCGTCATCTTGTGCCTGTATTCCTCCAGGCCCTTCTCCAACAGGATGGCGTTCACGAACTCCCTGATGAGCGGGGCGGTGAGGTAGCGCACGCGGGCCATGACGAGGCGCTCCTCCGCCTCCTTCGCTATCCTGTTCGCCAGCTCAGCTGGGACGCCCGCCTCCCTCATGAGGGCCTCGGCTATCCTCGTCCTGTCGAACTCCTCCATGGCCAGGCGCGAGGTCCTGACCACCATCCTCCGCTTCCGTGGCGAGAGGCGCTCCTCCAGGCCCTTCAGGATGCCGTAGGCCAGGCGGCCGAGGTCCGTGATCTCATACCTGCCGTCCTCCGAGTTCGGCCGGATGAGGCCCGTCCTCACGAGCGTCTTCAGGTGGTAGGCGAACTTGCCGGCATCGCGGTCTGGGCTGAGGCCGAGGCTGCGCATGATCTCCGTGTAGGAGAGCGGCCCCCTGGCCAGCAGGCCGAGTATCTGAGCCCGTAGAGGCGATGCAAGCGCCTTCATCACCCTGAGGTTCGGCGATGCCCTCAGCGCCCCTCTCCCCATTTTGCCTGGGGCTTGGCCACCCTAGGCCCCTGAAATATACGAGGCTGACAGCCGGGTGCTAGGGGAAGAGTAAGGTGAAATATTTGCTCATCTTATCCGTGCCCCTTGCCCACGCTCACACCAGGGCCAGGATGCGGGAGCCCTCGCTCCAAAATCCTGTATATACACGAAGGGCTCAAGAACACGGGGTAAGGCTTATCCCACCTTAACGCCCTCGTGGGCAGGGGGCCGTGGGCTAGCCTGGTAGGCTGCGAGCCTTGGGAGCTCGTGGTCCCGGGTTCAAATCCCGGCGGCCCCACCA
>CAZPDR010000213.1:0-1770 GCA_964585495.1 uncultured Candidatus Bathyarchaeia archaeon | reverse complement strand
TCCCCCTCCCGCCAGCCGAGGGCCCGCCAGCATGGTAGCTCAGGAGCTCAGCTCCCGCCCTCAAGCACCTTTCTAAGGGCCTTGGCGGCCGAGAGCCATCCCTCATCGCCCTCTGTCCAGGGCGTGGCCACAAGCGATAGCCTTACCGCGTTCGCCAGGAGGGAAGGCCCTTCCTCAAGCTCCTCCGCACGGCCAACTCAAGGCGGGAGAAGAGACCCAGTTTGAGACCACGTTCCCGCTGGCGAAGTTATAGACTGGCAAGCCTTTAGCACGCCTCTCGGCCGTCTTCGCCATGGCCACGGTGATGGCAGAGGGAGCTGGGGCTGGCATCGGGCATTCTCTGGCCAAAGCAGCCACCTTCTTTCTCCTCCACGCCCATCCTTAAGAGAAGAGCGAGTCCTCGCCCTCCTGGGGCCCTGATAGGCAGCTATTATATAATGCTTAAATCTCAGCGGCCTCCTACATGCCCAGGTGATGAGCTGTGAAGTTCTCCGTGCTGGCCGATGCCTTCGAGCGCATCGAGGCCACCACGAAGCGCCTTGAGATGATGGAATACCTAGTGGAGCTCCTTAAGGCCACGCCCCCTGAAATCATAGACAAGGTGATCTACCTCACCCAGGGCAAGCTCTACCCGGATTACCTAGGCCTGCCCGAGCTGGGCATAGCGGACAAGCTGGCCATGCGCTCCATAAGCATGGCCTCCGGCAAGCCCGTCTCAGAGGTGGAGAGGGCCTACAAGGAACTGGGCGACCTTGGCTCGGCTGCCGAGCGCCTCCTGGCCAAGCGAGCGCAGCTCGCCTTCTTCACCCAGCCCCTAACGGTTGAGCGCGTCTATGCCACGCTGGACAAGATAGCCAAGACCACAGGGCCGGGCTCCGTGGACCAGAAGGTGAAGCTCCTGGCAGGCCTCCTCGTGGACGCGAGCCCGAAGGAGGCGAAGTATATCATCAGGATCGTCACGGGCAAGCTCAGGCTGGGCGTGGCCGACATGACCGTGCTGGACGCGCTAGCCCAGGCCTTCACGGGCACCCGCGAGAACAGGCCCATCCTTGAGCGGGCCTACAACCTCTGCAGCGACCTCGGCGCGGTGGCGAAGGCCGTGGCCACGGGCGGGCTTGAGGCCGTGAAGGCGTTCAAGATAGAGCTGGGCAGGCCCATAAGGTGCATGCTGGCCGAGCGCCTCCCCACGCCAGAGGAGGTCATAGAGAAGCTCGGCAAGGCCTCCGCCGAGTGGAAGATGGACGGCCTGCGCATGCAGATCCACAAGGATGGCGATAAGATCGTGATCTTCTCCAGGCGCCTGGAGAACCTCACCGAGCAGTTCCCAGATGCCTGTGAGCTGGCCAGGACGCACATCAAGCCCGAGAGGGCCATCGTGGAGTGCGAGGCCTGCGCGGTGGACCCGGACACGGGCGACCTCCTGCCCTTCCAGGAGCTCATGCACCGCCGCCGGAAGTATGGCATCGAGCAGGCGGCCAAGGAGTATCCGGTGGCCCTCTACATGTTCGACGTGCTCTACGTGGACGGCCGCGATGTCACCACGGAGCCCTACATAGAGCGCCGGAGGCTGCTGGAGCAGATCATCGTGCAGGACGAGTGGGTGAAGGTCATACCGAACATCATCACGGATGACCCGGAGGAGCTGGAGCGCTTCTTCGAGGAGGCGGTCCAGCTTGGCTGTGAGGGCCTGATGGTGAAGGACCTGAAGGCGCCCTACAGGGCTGGCGCCCGCGAGTTCAGCTGGATCAAGCTGAAGCGCGAGTATAGGGC
>CAZPDR010000212.1:0-1771 GCA_964585495.1 uncultured Candidatus Bathyarchaeia archaeon | reverse complement strand
CGAAGGGCTTCTGGGCTATTCGGCCCTCCTCATCCCGCGTCCAGGGGCAGCCCCATCGCTCCAGCTTTATGATCTCCCTTGGGGCCCTCCGCACGAAGAACTCCACCACATCTTGGTCGGCTAGGAAGTCGGCTCCCTTTATGGTGTCCCAGGCATGTAGGTCGAAGGAGTCCCCCTCGCGCATGACGGCTGCCGTGCCACCCTGGGCGCAGACCGAGTGGGAGCGCATGGGGTGGACCTTGGAGATCACGGCCACGTCCAGCTTGCCGCCCGAGGCCTCTGAGGCCTCCACGGCCGCCCTGAGGCCAGCTAGGCCAGCCCCGATCACGACCACGTCGTGCGTGAGGACCTCCAAGCGCTCCGCACCTCCTCCGTGAGATGGCCGTGGGGCTTTTTACTCTAAGCCGAGGCGCTTGTATATCTCGGCCTTCCTCTGCTCGGCCACCCGGGCGATCTCCTCATGGTAGTTGTTGCCGTGCGCATCTATGGTTACCACAAGGGGGCCGAAGTCCTCCACCTCGAAGACCCAGAGGGCCTCAGGCATGCCCAGATCCAGCCACTCCACCTTCACCACGCGCTTGATGGCCTTGGCCGCGAGAGCACCGCAGCCGCCCGTGAAGGCCGCGTAAACGGCCCCATGCTCCTTGCAGGCCTGCGTGGTCCTGGCCCCCATGCCTCCCTTGCCCACGATCACGCGGACGCCCGTGGCCTTGATGAAGTCCGCCTCGAAGACCTCCATCCTGCTGCTTGTCGTAGGGCCAGCCGAGACCACGCGCCACTCCTCGCCCACCTTCTGGGCCACGGGGCCGCAGTGGTAGAGCACGCCATCCTTCAGGTCCACGGGCAGCTCCTGGCCAGCCCTGAGGAGCTCCATGGCCCGGCGGTGGGCTGAGTCGCGGGCCGTTACCATGATGCCGCTCACGTAGATGATGTCGCCCACCTTGAGCTTGCGCACCTCCTCCTCGGAGATTGGCGTCCTGAGCCTGTAGGTGGCCATGCCAGCTCACCCCTCCACCTCGTGCGTCAGGTATTCGACCGAGCCGTCAGCGCTTATACGGGCTGCCGCTCTCCTGGCCGCCCAGCACTGGATGGCTACGGCCACGGGGTAGGCGCCTGGGTGCCTGCAGGCGTAGTCCACGTGCACCCTCAAGGCCGTCCAGCGGCCACCTAAGCCCATGGGGCCTATGCCCGTCTCATTTATGGCGGTCAGGAGCTCTTCCTCAAGCTTCGCCAGCTCAGGTATGGGGTTAGGTTGGTCTAAGGGCCTCAGGAGGGCCTTCTTGGCCAGCTCAGCTGCTATATCGAAGCCGCCGCCCAGGGCCACGCCCACCACCACGGGCGGGCAGGGCTTGCCACCAGCGGCCATGATGGTGTCTATCACGAACTTCTTCAGGCCCTTCAGGCGGTGGGCTGGGCTCAGCATGGCCAACCTGCACATGTTCTCCGAGCCGGTGCCCTTGGGGAAGGCTATGAGCTCCATGTAATCGCCATCGAAGACCTCCCAGTGCACGTAGGGTATGTGGCGGCCGGTGTTATCGCCCGTGTTCCGCTCCTGGAGCGGGTCCACCGCGTTCGGCCTGAGGGGCACCTCCCTCGTGGCCCTCCTCGTGGCCCTCACGAGAGCCTCGTAGATGCCCTTCCTCACCGGGAAGTCAGCGCCCAAGCGCACGTAGAAGGATATCACGCCCGTGTCCTGGCACATAGGTAGGCCCTTCTCCTCTGCCACGCGCACGTTCTCAAGTATGGCCTGGAGCTGGGCCTTCCCCATCTC
>CAZPDR010000211.1:0-1794 GCA_964585495.1 uncultured Candidatus Bathyarchaeia archaeon | reverse complement strand
CGCTGGGGAAATCGCCGAAGGCGGACATGGGGAGGGAGCGGAACCTGTAGAGGATGATGTGCTCAGCGCCCGCCCGCACGGCCTCCTCCATGGCCCTAAGGGTCGCGGCCACGGTGCGCTCGTCCTGGCCCGGGAGGCCATGGATGAAGTATGCCTGGGGCCTGAGGCCAGCGCGCCTGAGCAGCCTTATGGCCCTTATGGCCTCTTTAGGCCCGGAGGGGCGCCCTAGCAGCCTTGAGTGCTCCTCTGAGCCCGTCTCGACCCCTATGCTCACGGGCGTGCCGGAGAAGTAGCGGCCCAGGAGCTCCGCCACCCCCTCGTCCACGAGGCAGGGCTTCACGTTCTCAAGCATGACGATAGCGTCTCCCCTGCGCACCTCCGGCAGGCCCGTGAGGCGCTTGAACAGGTCCTCCAGGGCGCCCAGGTTGGCGGGCGGCTCACGTGGGTCGGTAAGGGGCTCGGGCTCCACGAGGAGGTCGCGGCCGTAGTCAAGCACGTCGGAGGCGGAGAGCACTATACGCCTGGCGCCAGCCCTCAGGAGCTCCCTCACCTCTGCCTCCACGCGCTCGGCAGAGCGGCTCCTTGAGGGGCCGAAGAGGCTGGGCACCGAGCAGTAGCCGCAGCCGGGGGGTATGCCTTCCGGGCAGTAATAGCGAGCGCGGAGGGGGCCGGTGCGGCAGGCATCACAGCCCGTGCAGGCTCGGCCATCTGGCAGGGGGAGCTCCGTCCGGTAGTAGTTGCTGCAGCCACGGAGTGCCTCCACGTAGATGCGGCAGGCCCAGAAGAACGGATAGCCCTCCAGCACGCGAGAGGAAGGCAGGGGGAAGGCGTCCAGCTCCCTCCTCGTGCTAGCTGGCCTGAGGCCCGTGAAGACCACGCCCTCCCGGTCAGAGCGGAACGCGATGCCTCGGACCTCCCTCAGGGCTTCCTCCGGAGGAAGGCTGCCTTCTCCCAGGCCGAGCTCCCAGAGCTCTGCGATCGCCTGCTCTCCCTCCCCCACCACGCAGAGATCGCAGCCCACTCTCTCAAGAGCTCGGTAGGGGTCGGCTGCTGCTGGCCCGCCGAGCAGGACGGGGCCGGGGCCTCCGTTGGCCGAGCGCCAGGCCCTCACCACCCTCCAGGCAGCTGCCAGGTCGGAGGACATGGCGCTCAGCAGGAGCACGTCAAAGCGCCTTAGGAAGGCCCTCCTGGCCCTGAGCACCCTGCTGGGTGTGGCGAGCTCGACCTCACAGCCCAGATCCTCTAGGACGCCAGCGATGGCCCTCGGCCCCGCCCCTATCACATCTAGGGTGGCTGGCCTAGACCCCCTGATGGCCCCAAGACAGTCCACGAGGAGCGCTCTCAAGCCCCCGCCACCTCTTTTTAAGCTCCCGCGGCCCCTTCTCCGCAAGCTTAATAAAGCGGATACTTAGCCACTTCCGGTGGGATACGTGGCCAAGACCACCATCTCCATCATCAAGTGTGATGTGGGGAGCATCGCGGGCCATCACGTGGTGCCCCAGGAGCTCCTGGATGTCTGCCGGGATGTGCTGGCCCGCGGGCGTGATGAAGGCACCATCGTGGACTTCTACGTAACCAACTGCGGCGATGACATAGAGCTCATCATGTCCCACACGCGAGGCGAGAACGACTCCAAGGTGCACGAGCTAGCCTGGGAGGCCTTCAGGGCCGCGGCCGAGAGGGCCACGGAGATGCACCTCTACGGCGCTGGGCAGGACATACTGAAGACCGCCTTTGCGGGCACCGTCCGCGGCATGGGCCCCGGCGTGGCCGAGCTGGAGTTCGAGGAGCGCC
>CAZPDR010000210.1:0-1794 GCA_964585495.1 uncultured Candidatus Bathyarchaeia archaeon | reverse complement strand
TCAGGCGGGGCGGGTGGCTCAGGCTGCCCGTCGTCGTCATGAGGTCCCGCCCGGAATTGCTCATCACAGCCACCTACAGGCGCCTCCCAGGCGCTTATCTGCCTTTCGCTAGCAAGCTTAATCCCGGGCGGTAGGCTGCCTCAAGCGGGAGCCTTGTCCGAGAGCCTGATACCCTACCTGCGCGAGAGGGGCGAGCAGGCCATTCTGGTCATCGTGGACAGCCGGGAGGCGGCTGCGGCCCAGAAGCTCGTGAACCGGCTGAGGGAGCTGGGCGCGGAAGTGGCCATACGCGCTCTCCCGCGTGGCGATTACATCGTGTCCGACCGGGTGGCCATAGAGCGCAAGACGGTCCGCGACTTCGCCTACACGCTCACCAGGCGCCAGCTCTTCGAGCAGGTCTTCGAGCTAAAGGAATACTACGAGCGCCCCATCCTGCTCCTGGAGGGCTACATGCCCATCATCTACAAGTTCAGCCGCATCAAGCCCAGCTCCGTCTGGGGTGCCCTCTTCGCGCTGGCCAAGAACGGCATAGCCGTCGTGCCCACGCTGAACTACAAGGAGAGCGCTGACTTCATCGTGGTGGCCTGCAAGCAGGAGCAGCTGGCCGAGCGCCGGGCGCCCAAGGTGCACCCCATGAAGCGCCTAGAGAGCCTGCCGGAGGCCCAGATATACTTCCTGGCCAGCCTGCCGAGCGTGGGCCGTGAGAAGGCCACCGCCCTCCTCAGGGCCTATGGGACGCCCATGAACGCCCTCCAGAACGTGGAGAGGTGGGCTCGCGACCTCAGGGGCTTCGGCCCAAAGATAGTGGAGCGCGTGAGGGCCGTGCTGCACACGCATTATGAGGAGGCCGGGAGCCCCTCCCCCGAGGAGGCATGAGCAAGGTTAAATCCGGGCTGCCCCCGCTAGTGCAGGCCGCGTGGAGGCAGGGGAGGGACCTGCTTGACCTCCGAGATAGAAGTTGAGCTCCGGCCCGTGAAGCGCATCGTGGTGCTGGGCTTCGACGAGCGGGAGGTGCGCAACCTGCTCTACTGCGCTCTCACCTATGGCGTGAACAGGCTCTTCTGGGTGGACGGCTACCTGATGTGCGTGGAGGTCTATGAGGAGTCCTTCAAGCGCGAGATGGACGATGGGGTCTTCTACGTGAGCCACGTCTGCTTCGCCCGCTTCCCGGAGTATAGGAAGGTCATAGAGGTGGAGCGCGGCGCCCAGCTGCCCGTGGTGAACGCCTCGGACATGGGCGTGCTGAGCGCCATCATGAAGGCCATCTTGGCCGTGAGAAGCGGGGAGGGCGAGTTAGCCGACCCAGAAGAGGACGGCTTCGGGTGCAGTTGATGGGCCATGCCACGCCATGTGCTCTAGATGGCCCTGTCCTCTACCTCCACCTCGTAGCCTGATCCTAAGAGCTCCTTCAGCCTGTTCTTCAGCTCCTCCTTCTCCTCCTCGGCTAGCTGCTCCTCGTAGATGAGCTCTAGGACGGGAGGGCTCCTCCTGATGACGGCAGCTGGCCTCCTGGGCAGGTTGGCCAGCACCTGCTTGGCTAGATCCAGCCGAATGCGCACGTGGGTCCTCCTCTTGGCCCCGTTGGGCCCCTCACCCGGGGATGGTGATGCGCCTGCCATAGGCCTTCACCCTCACGAGCGCGTTCCTCATGTAGGCCACGTATGTCTCGCCCGGGGGTGCCGTATCGGCCCTGAGGTAGAAGCGCACCACCAGCTCCTGCCCGTAGCCGAGCAGCACGGCCTCCTCACGGCCTACCTGAGTCCACATTGTGCCCTGGCCCTGGGCCTCTAGGTA
>CAZPDR010000209.1:0-1796 GCA_964585495.1 uncultured Candidatus Bathyarchaeia archaeon | reverse complement strand
GAGCTGGAGCTGCTCCGCTTAGCTGGCCTGCTGCACGACATAGGTAAGCCGCGGGCCTGGCGCGAAATGTGCGAGAAAGGGACTTACACGAGCCACGCCAAGGTGAGCGCCCAGCTCGTCAGGGAGCTCCTGAAGGGCCTGTTAGAAGAGGGCTTGCTCAATAGGCTTGTGAGCCTGGTCGAGTATCACCACGTGCCCACCGAGGCCCCGGAGGATATTAGACCTCTCGTGCAGAAGTTGAGCAGAGCGGATGGGATTTCTTCAGCAGAAGACAGGTTAACTAATATCGTCGTTGATACCTTAGCCGAGGCCCTGGGCGTGAGCAAAGCTGAGGCCAAAAGGCTGCTCAAGGCCAGGGGTAAGAAGGCCTGGGAGGAGTGGCTGAAGCTCTACGGGGAGAAAGCGGAGGAGCTGAGGAAGGCCACGGAGAAGGCTGTCGCCAAGCTCCGGAAGTGGGCATCTGGGGAGGGCCTGAGGGAGGAGGGCAAGCCCACGGCCGAGGGAGAGCTACGGCTCGGCATCGCGGATATAAGGCATATCCAAAGCTTCATCATGGCCTCCGAGGAGCTGAAGGGCCTGGCGGCTGGCAGCTTCATAGTGGACGCGGCCTGCATGTATGCTCTGCCGCGCGCCCTCTGCGACCCAGAGCTCTACTCAGCCAAGGACAGGGAGGAGGCTGCCTTCCTCGGGAGGCTGGCCCCCGAGTGCATCCTCTACGCTGGCGGGGGCATGCTGGTCTTCTTAGCGCCAGCCAAGTGGGGCCGGAGCGAGGAGCTCCCTGAGGTGCTCAAGGAGGCCGTGGGGGATCTCCTGGGCCGTGAGCTAAGCCAGGGCCTGGACATAGCCCTAGCGCTCGTGGAGCTCAAGGACCCGTTCCTGGTCAGCCTCAGGGAGGCCTATGCATTAGTTCAGGCGAAGAAGCTGGAACTCCTGAAAGAACCTTCAGAGAGGCCCATCAGGCTTAACATAGGACGTTCTTGCGAGCTCTGTGGCCGCAGGCCTGCCGTGGAGGAAAAAGAGGGCGCACTCGTTTGTCCAACTTGCGGTGCTAGGATGGACTTCGCTAACGGTTTGGTCATGGGCTTACGGGCCAGGTGGGAGCACCTGGGCCTAGAGAAGCTCACTAACCTAACATGGAATAGGGTGAGCGCCCGCATCATGGAGTTCATAGCTGGCCACGACAACCCGGAGCGCATCAGGAGGCTGAGGAACCTCTGCCTCCTGAAGTTCGATGGCAACATGGCTGGCCGTTACATGGCCGGTGCCTGCTCCATCTCGGACGCCGTTGAGCGCAGCATCAGGGTGGACGTGGCGGCGAAGAGGGCCTTGAGGGCGCTGGTGAAGGCCATAGAGGAGGGCGTGGGGGAGCTGGCGCCCGCGCTGGAGGCGCAGGCTGGCCTGAAGGATCCAGTGGCGCTGGAGAAGGCCAGGCTGGAGCTCGGATACCTATACATGGGTGGTGATGACGGCCTCCTGCTTCTGCCAGCCTGGCTGGCCCTGCCGGCCGCGCTCATCCTGGGCGAGGAGTTCTACAGGGAGATGGGGGGCGCTCTCTCCCTGGCCGTGGGGGCGGCCTCGGCCAAGGCCAAGTATAACATCTGGAGCCTCCTTGAGGCCGCGAGCGCCCTCCTGAAGAAGGCCAAGGACGAGTTCAGGCTCGCGATCCTGCGCCACGAGCCGGGCCTCAGGGGCTGCGCTGCCTTCATGTTCACGGAGGGAGGAGCCCTGGCCTATGGCGTGGTCAAGAGCACCATGGGCGCCATGAGGGATGATGGCCTCTCCACCCAGCCCTGCAA
>CAZPDR010000208.1:0-1819 GCA_964585495.1 uncultured Candidatus Bathyarchaeia archaeon | reverse complement strand
GAGGGCGAGGAGGTGGGTCTGGCTTGCCCGTCCGCGTGGAGCTCTTGAGGATGGGCCGCGCGGGCGAGGAGGTGCTTGAGGCCATTCGGGCTGGCCTGGCAGAGGCCTACGAGGGCCTCGTGATCGCCTTCCCGGCCCAGAGGTCGCTTGAGGTGCCTGCCGAGGCCTACGACAGGGGCCGCTACCAGTACAACTCCAGCATCATCCTGGATTTCCTGAGGAGGTCCTACCGGCCCGAGGGCGACAAGCTGCTCGCCATCACACACGTGGACCTCTTCGTGCCACGCCTGAACTTCGTCTTCGGGCAGGCCGAGTGCCCGGGCCGCTACGCCATCATATCCACCTGCCGCCTCAGGCCCGAGTTCTACGGGGGGCCACCGCACGAGGAGCTCTTCCTTGAGAGGTGCGTGAAGGAGGCCGTGCACGAGATAGGCCACACGCTCGGCCTGAGGCACTGCCCTGACAGGAGCTGCGTGATGTGCTTCTCCAACTCCATCTGGGACACGGATAGGAAGGGCAGGAGGCCCTGCCCCAGGTGCATGAGCGAGCTCAGGAGGGCCCTCCTCGGCCGGTAGGCGCCCTGTGGCAGTTATTGGTCTTCAGCACCTATGAAGGCCTCTAAGCCACGGGGCCTCCTCTTGCGCCTCGCCAGCTCGGCTACATCGGCCACGTAGATGGCCTTCCTGGCCGGGAGGCTCACGTTCACCACGAGCGTATCGCCTATCCGGGCCTCAAGCACGCTGGCGTTGTGGGCGTGGCCGTGGAGCCAGAGGTGGGGCGCGTGCTCTAGGATGACGGCCTCAAAGGCGCGGCAGGCCATCTCCGGCCAGATGCGCTCCCGCTCGCCCTGGAGGGTGCGGTAGGTGGGCGCGTAGTGCGTCATCACGACCACCACATCGGCCCTCAGGCCCGCGAGGAGCTCCCTCACCCTCCTCACGCGGCGCCTGTAGATGGCCCTTATGCCCCTTATGTGCGTCCTCTGCCACCAGGTAGGCCTGTCCAACGCGCCCCTTGAGCCCACCACGCCGACCTTAAGGCCGTTCAGCTCTAGGACCACGGCCTCATCATCTAGCCAGCGCACCCGCTTGTAGGCCAGGTAGGCCTCCCGGCTCTCCTCATACTCCTCGTTGCCGAAGCAGGCGAGGATTGGGCACTCAAGCCCCGAGGCCTCAAGGGCCTCTAGGACCGAGGCCATCTGCTGGTGCGCGTTCTTCTCCACCACATCGCCCACCAGGAGCATGAGCGCGGGCTGCCCGTGTTGAGTCAGCATGGCCGTTAGGGCCTCCTTGAACAGGCCCAGGTGCCTGGGGGCGTGGATGTCAGCCACCGCTGCCAGGGAAATGCCGCCTCCCCCGGCCTTCTCCGCGCCTTCCCCCACGGCACTCCCTCCGCTAGCGTGGGCAGGCATCTCCCTGCCTTCTCCCGATTACGTGGCTGGAGCTCCCACAAAAACATGCCTGCTGCCTGGCCCGTCAGGCCTTCCGCTCCACCTCGAAGGGAAGTTCTGGCTTAGAGTAGATGTTCCCTCCCACGTGTAGGAGCGGCCTGGCGACCTCAAGGTTCCAGAGGCCAGCCTCACCCCTGAAGGCATCAGGGCTAGCGTAAGCAGCGACCACCTCCCCGATGAAGATGTCGTGGCTGCCCCCGAGATCCACCACCTCCTTGAGCACGCACTCCAGGTGGGCCACGCACTCCTCTATGATGGGCGTCTTCACCACGCGGGCGGGCTTGAGCGTGAGGCCAGCCTTCACGGGCTTGTCCAGCACATCGCGGCCGCTCACCGTGCCGCAGTAGTGGACGGCCTCGGCCAGCTCGGCTG
>CAZPDR010000207.1:0-1819 GCA_964585495.1 uncultured Candidatus Bathyarchaeia archaeon | reverse complement strand
CTCATCTTCCGCGTGCTGGGCTACGACCACCCGGAGGGCGCCTGGTTCTGCGAGCCACTCTACGCGCCGTGTAGCATCTTCAGGTCGGCTGACCCCAGGGCGCCCAGGCTGGCCCGCGATGGCGGCCTATACCTCAAGTTCTACGGCGATGAGGGCTGGCGCTTCGTGATGGAACGCTTCCCGGCCTACAGGCTGCTCCACGAGCCCCTTGGGGCCTACCTGGTGGGCGTGCGGGCTGGCCAGGTGTGGCGCACGAGACGGACGGATGAGGGCCTCAGGGCCTTCTTGGCCTCTGGGGCCGAGGACCCCCTGGCCCGCGCCCTGGTGGAACTCCTCGACGAGCTTAGGTCCGCTGGCAACCTCAGGACGGGCGATTTCGGCATCTTCGGCTCCCTCCTCCACGGCTTCTACCACCCCATGCTCTCAGATCTAGATCTGGTAATCTACGGCCGTAGGGCGCTCCACGAGGCCCGGGAGGCCCTAAAGGCCCTCTATGCCTCTGGCGAGCGCTTCAGAAACGAGTTCGGCCCCAATTGGGCCTACAAGGGCCGTGAGTGGCCCTGGAAGGGCATATCGCCTTCCGAGTTCGCATGGCATCAGGCCAGGAAGCTCATATACGGCTTCTTCCTCAGCCAAGAGGCAGGCCGGTGGGTGAAGTTCGAGCTTGAGCCCGTGAGGGCATGGCCCGAGGTGATGAACCGCTACGACCCGGGGGAGCGCATCCACAAGCTGGGCTGGGCGGTGGTCCGCGCTCGCGTGGCAGATGCCTCCGACGCCCCCTTCATGCCAGCCATCTATGGGCTGGAGGGGGCTGCCTTCCTGCAGGCACCTCCTGGCGAGGTCGAGCCACCGGAGCGGCTGCTCTGCTACGTGGATGAGTTCAGGCTCCAGGCACGCGAGGGAGAGGTGGTGCTGGCGGCTGGCTGGCTTGAGCGCGTGGAGAGAGTGCGTGGCGAACTCTGGCAGCTCGTGCTGACCTACGGGCCAAGGTATCACGAGCAGTTCCTGAAGGTGCTCAGGGCCTCAGAGGTGTGAAGTAATCGCCCGGGCACCCTCCCACCACGAGCCTGAGCTCCCTCCTCCCTCCCGGCCCGATGGCCTCCTCAAGCTTCCCCCTGGCCGCGATTTCCTCGCCTTCCCTCGCGTGCTCGCAGAACCTCAGCCTGAAGGACACCAAGGCCTCTGGCTCCCGAGCGCCCGACAGGAGTTCCACCTCCCTGAGGCGGTAGCGGCAGGGGGTGAAGATGGCCTCGGAGGCATCTGCCACCACGGCCCTTATCTCGGCTGTGCCGAGCGCCCTGAACCTCACTCGCCCGTAGGGCTCTGGCCCCATGGCTGGCACGAGCCTTATGGAGTAGGGCACGCCCCCGAAGGTGCCCTGGAGGAGCTTGCCAGGCTCCCTGGCCGCGAAGACCTCCGGGTCGTAGGGCGTGTCGGCTGACCTGGCCGCCAAGATGGCCGAGAGCTCCTCGGCCCCGAGGGGCCTAGCTAAGCCCTCTTCCCTCATCTCACGCAGAGCGCGATAGGCCTTCAAGCAGGCATCGCGGCCGTAGAAGACCAGGTCTATGTCGGAGGCCTCGCCCGAGAGGCCGACGAGCAGGGAGCCGGACACGCCCACGTCAGACCAGCTCAGGCCAGCCTTCTCCACCAGCTCCTCGGCCATCTTCAGGGCCACCCGGCCAGGCCGCGCGAGTCCGCCCGCCTTTCTCCTGAGCTCGGCCAGCTTGGCCACCGGGTCGTAGATGGCCGCTAGCTCGGCCAGGGGGAGGAAGCAGAAGGCATCCCCTAGCACCGGGTCGTAGGCCACGTAGCGGGACAG
>CAZPDR010000206.1:0-1824 GCA_964585495.1 uncultured Candidatus Bathyarchaeia archaeon | reverse complement strand
AAGGCGTGCCTCTCCCACCTGGCCAGGTGGCCGCGGCAGCGGTGCCAATCGTGGCTTAGGTGCGAGACTTCCTTCCTGAGCTCGCTGAGCGCCCTGTGGCTGGATGGGCTCTCCCTCAGCTCATCCAGGCGGGCCTGAACCGTGGCCAGGGAGGCGCTGAGCTCCTCAAGCTCGCGGGCCAGGTCCTCCGCGCCCGCCTCAAGGGCCTTGTCGCGGAGGCGCGAGATGGTCTGGTTCAGCTCCGAGAGCAGCTCCTCTATCTCGTCCAGCTTCTCCTGGCTCACGGGCGGGTGTAGGGCCATGACCTTGGCCTTAAGCTCGGCCAAGAGGAGCTCTATGTTGCTCGCCTCCTCAGGCCCGAGGCGGACGCCCTCGGCCAGCTCGCGGGCCAGGTGCGCTACCCAGGCGTGCGGGCTGAGGAGCGATGTGTTGGGCCAGGCGTAGTATTCTATGAGGGCCTTGTAGTGGGCCACGTAGACGGTCGTGTTCTCGCGCACATACCACCAGGCGAAGAAGGGCCTCCGCTCGTTCAGGGCCAGGCCCACCACGCTCGTGTTCACGATGAGCCAGCCTCCCTTGTGCCTCAGCTCGTAGGGCCTGCCTTCCTCCTCGGCCGCTCTGGCGAGGCTAGGTGGCGAGAGCGCCAGAAGAGCAGAGGCCAGCAGGAAGCCCACCATCAGCAGACACGCCAGGCGCTTGCTCCACATGCCCACTCCCGCCCTAAGAGGGCGGGGACGCATGGCTTAAGCGCTCCTGGTTCGAGCGGGCTAGAAGGCGGTTTAGACAGGCCTAGAACGTCAGGAGGCCGAGGGAGGAGAGGAGGAGCAGGTTCAGGAAGAGCAGGACGAGGCCCACGGGGAGCGCCCTGTCCAGCCTCACGCCCTTCCCGAGCGAGACGGCCGAGCAGGTGAGCAGGATGGACCAGAGGTGCAGGACGGGCAGGACGCGCACGGCCACGCTGTAGGGCACGAGCATGTAGATGTAGGGGAAGACGGCCATCGGCAGGCTGGCCAGGCCTATGCCCGTGAGGAGCTCCAGCTCAGCTCCACGGCGCCTGAGGAAGAGCAGGCAGAGGCCCTCGCAAATGAGGAAGATGAGCAGGAGCTGGCCCATGTAGTGCGCGAAGAGCAGGTATGGGCAGGCAGCTGATGTCCGCACGTAGAAGAACAGCACCGGCATGAGACGGGCACGTGAGCAGCCGTAGGCCCCGATGAGCGATATGAGGATAGCGGCTGGGAGGCCGAAGGCCCGCTTCTCGCAAGCCAAGCGCATGAGGGGGGCCAGGAGGAGGGCCTTGAGCACCCTCTCGCCCGGCGTGGGCCTGGGGACGAGGGAGGTGAGCGTGCCATCCTCAAGCGCCCGGTAGAGGCGCCTCCCGCGCTCGCTCAGGTAGTAGCGCTTCCGCTCGTCCTGGGCCACTAACTCGGACATGATGCTCAGGTGGTAGTAGATGGTGCCCACGCCCAGGCCCAGCTCGCGCCTGAGCTCCTTGAAGGGGAGCGGCCCCCTCTCGCCCAGCAGCCTCAGAAGCCTGAGGCGCACCGGGTTCTTCAGCACGAAGAGCCAGCGGGCCAGCTCGTCCGAACTCAACTCATGGGCCTTGGGGGCACTGGGACCTTAAAGGATTTCGGCTCCAGAGCCGTGAAGCCCCCGGCAATTAAGATGCCTCTCCGGCCGTGCGCGGGGAAGTGCATGCTGAACAAGAGGTATTGTTCTTACTCGTCTAGCACCTAGCTCGTGCTGAGGCGGGAGCTCCAGCGCCTAGCGGACCAGCTGCCCTTCCTCCACCACGAGTTCCCCGGCCTTTACCACATACCTCACCAG
>CAZPDR010000205.1:0-1846 GCA_964585495.1 uncultured Candidatus Bathyarchaeia archaeon | reverse complement strand
AAGATAGTGGCCCCCGGCCTTGAGGACGCGATGGCTGGCTCCTCCATCTACGTGGTGCCTGAGGGCGAGGACCCCGGGCCTTATGCGGAGGCCATCAGGGCCGAGATAGAGCGCGTCCGCATCGCCACGGACAAGACGGGCGTGGTGGTGAAGGCAGATGCCCTCGGCAGCCTTGAGGCCATCGTGCAGAGCCTGGCCAGGCGGAACGTGCCCGTCCGAATCGCGGACGTGGGAGATGTGTGCAAGTCGGACGTGATCGAGGCGGCCGTGGTGAGGGAGAAGGACGAGGCATACGGGGCCATCCTGGCCTTCAACGTGCGCGTCCTGCCGGATGCGGAGGAGGAGGCACGCGCCAGGAACGTGCGCATCTTCGAGAGCAACATCATCTACACGCTCATAGACGACTACGTGCGCTGGGCCCAGGAGCTCCGGGAGAGCAGGCTGAGGCGTGAGTTCGAGGCACTCGTGAAGCCCGGGAAGATAAGGATACTGCCTGGCTTCGTGTTCAGGCACTCGCGGCCGGCCATCGTGGGCGTGGAGGTGCTAGCGGGCCGGATAAGGCCCAGGTATAGGCTCCTCAGGCCAGACGGGCGCGATGTAGGCCAGATACTCCAGATACAGGACAGGAGGAAGGCCATACCGGAGGCCAGGGCGCCAGCTCAGGTGGCCATCTCCATAGACAGGGCCATAGTGGGGCGCCACATAGATGAGGGCGACGTCCTCTACGTGAACGTGCCGCCAGAGCACGCCCGCGCGCTCCTTGAGAAGTTCAGGGACAGGCTCACGCCCGAGGAGGTAGAGGTCCTTGAGGAACTCCAGGAGATAAGGCGTAAGAAGCTCATGGAGGAGCTGGGCTGGTAGAGAGCCGGGCGCAGCAGCATGAGGTTAAGCCTTATTTACCCGCGCTCACCGGTGGGCGTGCCATGTCGAGCGAGGAAGAGTATCCGCACAAGGTGAACGTCTCGGACCCGCGCACGGGGAAGACGGTGCCCGTGCCGCTCAAGCCAGAGCAGTTCAGGCCCTTCGTGGGCCTCAGGATAGGCGATGTCATAGATGGCTCCGTGGTGGGCATGCCGGGCTACAAGTTGCGCATCACGGGAGGCACGGACAAGGATGGCTTCCCCATGAGGCCCGATGTGCACGGGGGCGTGAAGACGCGCGTCCTGTTGAGCGGGCCGCCAGGATTTAGGCCCAGGCGCAGGGGGGAGCGAAGGCGCAAGACCGTCCGGGGGAACGTCATCACGGAGGACATAGCCCAGGTTAACGCGGTCATAATAGAGTGGCCTCCTGAGGAGAAGAAGCCCAAGGAAGGCGGGGAAAAGAAGGCTGAGGGAGCGGAGGAAGGTGCCGGGGCCTCAGAGGGCGCCTAGCTGCCCTTGGCCTCGGCCCAAACCGCGTTGAAATACCTGATCTCCTCCTCCGCTGCCTCCTCGGACCTTATGAGGACGCTGGTCTCGTGGTTGTAGGAGAGGGCGCTCTCCGTCCAGTTGTGGCTGCCGAGGAGCACGAGGTAGCGGTCTACGACCACGAGCTTGCAGTGCGTCCTCACGCCCTTTGGGTCCCAGGTGGCGTTCACACCCACCCTCGCCAGATAATCGTATGCCCTCTGGCTTGTCTCGGCCGTCTCGCCCTCTATTATGACCGCTACCTTCACGCCCCTCTCGCTAGCGTTCCCTAGCGCCCAGAGGAGCACGTTCACCGGGTCATCGGCATCGCCAGGGTCGTATTTGACCACATACATTATCACGTAAATGCTCTCGTTCGCGGCCTCCACCAGCTCGTGGGCCACCCGGTAGTAGTCCCTGTCGTTCAGGATGACCACATCGGCCTCCGCCACCAGGCGCTC
>CAZPDR010000204.1:0-1864 GCA_964585495.1 uncultured Candidatus Bathyarchaeia archaeon | reverse complement strand
GGCCCCACCATGCTCTCGGCCAGGGTCATCAGGGCCATGGCCAGGCAGGTGTGCAGCCACCTCAGCCAGGAGTTCGCGGACGCGCTCTCGGAGGCCAGGGACATGCTCAAGGAGGTCCTCAGGACGCGGCAGGACGTGGTGATAGCGCCTGGCTCAAGCTCCCTGGGCATAGAGATGGCCATAGCCAACTCCGTGGAGCCTGGCGATGAGGTCCTGGTGGTAGCCTCCGGCTACTACGCGGACAGGATAGCCCTCATGGTGAGGCGCCATAGGGGCGTGCCGGTCAAGGTGGAGGCACCGCTCAGGAGGGGCATCCCCGTCGAGCGGGTGGCCGAGGCCTGCGATGCCCACCCGGAGGCCAGGGCGCTCTGCGTGGTCCACGTGGAGACCTCCACGGGCGTGGCCAACCCGGTGCGCGAGCTTGGGCGCCTGGCCCGCCGCAGGGGCCTGCTCTACATCGTGGACGCCGTCTCCTCCGTGGGCGGCATGGACGTGCGCGTGGACGAGTGGGGCATGGACTACTGCATAACGGGCCCCCAGAAGGCCCTGGCGGCACCTCCCGGCCTGGCCCTCCTGTCCGTGAGCGAGAGGGCGCTTGAGGCAGCCGAGCAGAGGCGGGAGGAGCCCTTCACCTTCTACATGGACGTGAGGGGCTGGGTGAGGGCCACCAGGGAGCCGCTGAGGCGCTACGTAACCCACGCCGTCCTGCTCGTGCTGGCCCTGAGGGAGGCGCTGAGGCTCGTGCTTGAGGAGGGGCTTGAGAAGCGCTTCAGGAGGCACGAGGCCCTGGCTGAGGCCCTGAGGACCGGCCTTAAGGCGCTGGGCATGGAGCTCTTCCCAGAGGAGGCCTATGCCGCCCCCACGCTGACGGCCGTCGAGGTGCCCGAGGGCCTCTCAAGCCGCGCCCTGGTCAGGGCCGTGCTGGAGGAGGGCGTGCGCGTCTCGGCTGGCTGGGGCGAGCTGGCGGACAGGATACTGCGCGTGGGGCACATGGGCAACGTGGGGGCCGAGCACGTCCTAAGGACCCTGGGGGCCCTGGAGAAGGCCCTGGCCAGGCTCGGCCGCGAGGTCAGCGGGGGAGTGGAGGCGGCTGCCGCCCGCCTGTCCGAGTTCGAGGAGGACCTGCTGAGGCCGCCGGACGAGGTGCCAGAGCTGGAGGCTTGACACCCTAGGCCGCGCCCGGGCCAGCTAGGGACCTCATGAGGAGCTCCACGACCAAGCGGGGGCAGATGCCGAGGGCGGCCGAGGCCAGGGCCAGGACGAAGAGCGGGACGAGCATGGAGGCTGGCGCCTCCCTCACGGCCTCGCCCGGGTTGGACCGGGGCTGCCCCATGAAGATGCGCTTCATAGGCCAGAAGGTGTAGGCTGCCGTGAGGGCGGTGGCCAGCACGCCCCCTATGGCCACGGCAAGCCTGAGGGCCTGTTGCACGGCCGACTTGAAGATGCCAGAGAACATGACCATCTCGGCCGGGAGGCCGCTGAAGGGCGGTATGGCGGACAATATCATGGAGCCGCTGGCCCAGAGGACGGCCGTCAGCGGCAGGAGGCGGCCGAGGCCCCCCATGCGCCTCATGTCCCTCTCGTGCGTCTCGTAGACGAGCAGGCCAGCCGCGGAGAAGAGGACGGCCTTCCCAAGCAGGTGGCTGAGCATGTAGAATATGCCTCCCGCCACGGCAGCTGGTGCCATGCTGGCCACGCCCAGGAGCGAGTAGGCCACCTGGCTTATGGTGGAGCAGGCGCAGAGGCGCTTGACATCATCTTGGGCCAGCGTCAGGGCCGCCCCGTAGACCATGGTTATAAGGGCCCATATCATGAGGGGCGTGCTCAGGGCCCGGAAGACCTCCGGCATGGCCAGGACGAGCAC
>CAZPDR010000203.1:0-1867 GCA_964585495.1 uncultured Candidatus Bathyarchaeia archaeon | reverse complement strand
TATTAAGCGTAGTGCTAGTGGAAGAGGTTATCAGAGCACGCCCATGCTACATCTCGCCAGCTTCCTTCAACTCATTTATGAGCTCCTCGTAATCCCTGACCCTGCCAGCCCTCACGTCCTCCTCCGCCTCCCGAATGGCCTTCATGAGCTCCTCATCAGCCATCACCTCCAGCGTTTCGAGTATCTCTTCGAGGAGATCGCTCACCCGCCTTAGGAGCTCCTTGTCCTCATCCGTGAGGAGAACGCTCTTAGCCACCGCCAGCACCCGCCACCTTCGCTGCTCGCAATAATATAAGGCTTGTTATTAGCTTAAGTGAAAAGAGCCCATCGCAAAGGACCGCTAGAAGGTCAGAGGCGATATCTTCCTCGGGTAAGGCTAATAAGGCTCCTCTGGTGAGCGCCCCTACGGTGCCGCCGTAGCTCAGGTGGTAGAGCGGCGGGCTGTTAACCCGTAGGTCGTGGGTTCGAGTCCCACCGGCGGCGCCACATCTCCCCGAGCTTCTACGGGCCCTCTAACCGGCTCTCCTCGGCCTCGCTGCCCGACGGCTGAGGTCGGTGAGATCTATCACCTGCCGGCCCCCTGACGCTCTCTCCCTCTCGCACAGGGCTCTACAAGCCGTCTCCGTATGCCACTCTATCTCCTCTATCTGGTCGCGGAGCTCCATGACGGAGCGCATGCTCCTGCGGGCCGCCTTCAGCAGGTCGCAGTAGCGGTCCTCGTAGTTCGCGATGTCCGTGTGGAGGGGGAAGATGCCGCCGAAGGCCTTGAGGTAGGCCTCCAAGTTCTCCATGAAGGCCCTAATCACGTCGATGAGCTTCTTGAAGTCCTTCCTCAGCCCCCCAGAGCGCTTCCTCACCTCCTCCGCCAGCCTCTCCTCAAGCTCTTCTTCTGGCACGTCCTTGATGGCGTCCGCTATCTCCTGGGCTAGGCACCTAAGGGCGTGCACGTATGCGCCCGGTATCTTCGGGGCCTCATGGCAGAAGTGGAACCTCACGGCCGTCTTGATGCCCTCGTAGAGGTTCCTGGGATTGCACACGCACTCTGGGTTGGTGGTCAGCCTGACGGCTAAATCCTCCACGATGTCCGTTATGGCCTTCCTGGCGCTGGCCTCCTCACGGCCCTCGCTATCTTCCTGCTCCTCCTCGCTGAGGGCTATCCTCACGAGCGCGTCCACCAGCTCCTCCAGGGCCTTCTCATACCTCCGCTTCTCCTCCCTCTGCACTTCCTCCCTGCAGATGATGGGGGTGCCCTCCACGCCCCACCACAGCCACTCGAAGAGCTTCCTGCGCCAGAAGTAGATCGTGAAGTCCTTGATGTTCTTCCTGGCCGCATACCGACCGAGCGCTGGCATGAAGTAGACCACGAAATCCGCCCTGTTCCGCACCGCATCGTCGACTAGGTCCGGGTAATTCGTTACGAGGACGACGAGCAGCCTCTTCTTCTTGTCCCAGAGGGACATGACCCAGAACGTGAGCTCCCTACGGGCTGATGCCTTCTCCGTGCCGCGCTCGAAGGCTATGCCCTCGGCCTCGTCCAGGAATAGGAGCACGTAGTGGCCGCGGTTGTCTATCCAGTGCTCGATCACGCGCAGGAACTCCTTGACCTCCTCAGGCTCTAGGAGGCTGGTGAGGCGCTGGCAGTTGATCTTAATGGCCTCTATCATCTCAAGCTCATCGCCATAGCGCTTCATGATCTCCTGGAGCAGGAGGTAGAAGATGGCCGTCTTGCCCGTGCCTGGGTAGCCGAACACGAGGACGAGCACGGGCCTCACGTCGCGTGGGTCCTGGTGGATGTGCGGGCTGAAGGTCAGGTAGGCTATCTTGGCTAGGAGCTCGAACTGATACTCAAAGCCGTGGAGCCTGGCTA
>CAZPDR010000202.1:0-1922 GCA_964585495.1 uncultured Candidatus Bathyarchaeia archaeon | reverse complement strand
GCGGTCGGCCACGATGGCCTCCACCAGGCCTCCCGCCTCCACCTGGCCCACGGTGGACACCGCTCCCCCACGGGCGCCCGGCCTCTTAAACCATGTATAAGATGGACTATTCTCACAGATTAGCGATATATCTTTCATGGAAAGCACATGCCAGGCACTAAGTTTTCCCTCACTCTCCGTGGAAATCAGGTTCTCTTGCCCAGGCCATTTATAAGCTGAGCTCGCCTCCCGCCTCATGGTGATGCCATGAACGAATACTGCCGTGGTGCCCTGGAGGCGCTCGGCTGGGTGCTGGAGCTCCTAGACGCGGCCGAGGGAAAGGAAAGCGGGCAGGCCATCGAGGAGGTAAGGCAGCAGGTGAAGGCCATGATAGAGGAGCTGGTCAGAGGGTCTGGCTCAAGCCTCCCGACCAGGCTGGGGGTGATCCCGCATGCGAGGAGGCGCTAGGAAGGAGGGAACGCCCAGGCTGGATGGCCTCAGGCGATTCCTCAAGGCCGTCAAGGAGCTAGGGCCTACCTCCGTTTACCACGCTGCCAGGGTGAGCGGCCTGCCCTACATAACGGCCTACAGATACATGCGCTACTGCCTGGAGAAGGGCCTGGTGGCCAGCCTGAGGGAAGGCGGCCGGGGCAGCCTCCAGCTCATCCTCACCGAGCGCGGCCAGAAGCTCCTTGAGGCCCTGAAGGCCCTCGCGGCTCCTGAGCCCACGGCCTAGACGGGCTTCTCAGGCAGGATGGCCCAGGCGAACATGATGGTCAGGACGGCGGACAGCAGCAGGGCCATGAAGCCCAGGGCGTAAGCGGAGAGGAAGATGTAGAGGCAGGCGAAGAAGACCACGGAGAGCAGCGAGACCATCAGGTAGGAGCGCCAGTCCCGCTCGTAGAACACGTATTCCTCACAGAGGTGGTGGAAGAGCTCCATGCCTACAATCTCCAGGAAGATCACGTAGAGCGCCAGCGCCTCCAAGCGCACGGCCTGGCCGCCCTGCACGAGCGGGAGGATGTGGCCCGTGATGATCCAATACAGTATGGCTGCTAAGGCCGCGCCGTAGAGACCGAAGGAAAGGGCTATGGCGAGCCTGTGCCTTATCTTTATGATGAGCGGGTAGAGGAGGGCCACGTAGATGGTGGCCACCATGATGCTCACGTCCAGCGGGAGCTTGGCCTGCTCTATGATGAAGAGGCCGAGGAGCACCATCACTATCATGAGCCCTACCTGCGTGGCAGGCCTCAGCCTGTAGCCAGCCTCTATCTCGGCTAAGACGACCTCCTCCTCGGCCACGCTCGCCCACCTCCCTCCGCCGAGGGGATGGCAGTCCTCGCCCGCCAGAGCATGAGGGTGCGCGCATACCTCTTCCGCCACTGGAGGGCGCCCAGCTGGATGCTCCTGATCACGTAGAAGAGCTCCCTCGGGAAGGGCATGTTCCTGAAGGACTCCACCCGCTCCTCCTTGCCCACCCGGTAGACCACGGTAACATCGCCGAGCGGGACGCTCCTGAAGTAGTTGATGAACTTCTGGAGCAGGGAGACGTTCAGGTCCACCTTCACGATCTGGCCGCGCCTTATCCTGCCCGAGAGCTCGTCGGCGAACGCCTTGTCGTAGCTTATGCCGCTCAGTGCGCCCACGATGACCATGAAGCGCTCCCTGGCCCAGGCCTTGATGATGTTGTCTATGAAGTCCACGAAGATCAAGCCCATGCCGAGCAGGAAGAGGAGGAAGGGCACGTAGAGATCCTCGCGCCCGGGGGGCAGCAAGCGCATCACGGGGGCCACGAAGGACGAGAAAGGACCGTTGATCACGTAGCCCAGGTAAGCGCCGACCACGAAGACCAGGTCGGCCAGGAAGAGGCCATAGACCAGGAAGAGGTAGAGCCTGGGCAGGTAGGGGTTCTGGTAGGCGCCGTAGAGTATGTTGTCGTCCTT
>CAZPDR010000201.1:0-1944 GCA_964585495.1 uncultured Candidatus Bathyarchaeia archaeon | reverse complement strand
GCCCCCGGTAAGCCTTTTAGGCCCGTCGGCCGACGTATAGCGGTGCCGATGAGGAATACCAAGCCGTCGGAGCGGTGAAGATAAGCCTGGGGTATCTGAGGCCCAGGAACACAGGACTCACGCTACTTCATGCCGCGCTAGACTCGCAGGGGCGGGAGCTGCCTCCTGCAGGGCTACTCACGTGGCCGAGCGCTTCTTAGACAGGCGTATCTCTATCTTCGGGATCAAGCGCCTCTGCTCGTCCGTGGTAAGCGCATCCTCGTCTATCCTGACGTGATAATCGCAGCCCACGGCCCTGATGGCCCTCATGGCCACGGAGATAGCCTTCCTTACGAAGTTCCCCCTGGCCACGATGAGGGCCTCCTGCGCCTCGGCCAAGGCCGTGATGACGCGGGCCAGGTAGACGGACATGGGCTTCCTGCCCACGTAGACCACGCCCACCTGCCCTATGGTCATCCGCTCGCTCATGACCACCCCCTCCGCTAGCTGGCCCGCGCCTCGGGCCGCGATTACTTAAAGCTATCGCCTCCACCTTTACATACCTTTGTTCCCTGTCCTCATGAGCGGCCTGAGGCCGAGCTCCAGCGCGGCCACGGGGTTCTCAAGCCCGAAGTTCACCAACACCTCCGGGTGCACCTCGCCCACCACACCCACAGATCGGCCAGCCACCAGGATCTCGGCCACGCGGCCGGGCAGGAAGCTCGGGTGCTCCGCGGCCCTGACGGACCAATCGCGCACGCCCAGGGCCTTCATGAGGGCGTCCAGGCAGCCCTTCACCTCCGCGTAGCCCGCCCGCGAGTGCGCTATGACGGCCGCCAGGTGGAGCTCCCTCCTGGTCCTCGTCTCGACCTCCTCGGCCCTCAGGACCACATCCCCCACCTCGAAGAGCTTCTGAGGGTAGCGTTCCCTCACGTTCACGGCCAGATTGGCCATGAGGCCCGGCAGGAGGAGCTCCCTCAACATGCTATACTCGGCCGATACGGGGTTAGCGAGCTTCACCGGCCTGCCGGGCGGGAGGCGCATGAGCTCGTAGTGGACGCGCTCGTTCGTGAGGATGAAGTTCATGACCTCCGTGAACCCCATGCCGACCATGATGAGGCGCACCCGGTCCGCGAGCTCCACGGCCGGGTGGGGCTGCCCCGAGCGCGGGCTGGGCGGCCGGCGTGGCTCAAGCCGGAAGTAGCCGTAGCCTATGGCCACCTCCTCCACCAGATCTACCTCGTGCATGATATCGGTCCTGTAAGGCGGCACGAGCACCTTCAGCAGGCCGGGGCCTATGGGCTCCGCGTCCAGGCGGCAGCGCCTCAGGCACTCCACGACCTCTTGCTCGCTCAGCTGGAGCCCTATGAGCTTGTTGGCATCCTCCACGCGCAGCACGGCCTCACGAGGCCTCAGGTCGGGCGTGGTGAGCACGGTGCCATCTGGGTAGCGCACCCTAACGGCCTCCACGCGCCCGCCCATGTCGGCCAGGGCTGTCGTGAGCACGCGCAACGCGGCCCTAATGGCCCTCAGGTCGGGGCCCGTGATGTCTATGAACAGATCCTTGGTCTCCGTGCTCACGCGCGTCAGCTCGCTGTTTATCACGGGCGGGAAGGACATCACGCGCCCCTCAGCGTCCATGACCACGGGGTAAACATCTGAGAAGGACACTAGGTGCCCATACACGCGCCCTTTCTCGTGCTTCTCCAGCACCTCGCCGAGCGTCATCTCCTCCTCCGCGTCCAGGGGCACGAAGCTCTTCTCATCCGGCCTGAAGGCAGCGTAGTAGATGGGCGTCTTCACGGCCGAGAGGTCGTGGAGCCCTATGGCCGCCTTCCTCCTGTCGCGCCCTATGCCCCAGTGCAGATCCTCCTGCATCTCTATGAGCTCCTGGAGCTCCTGCTCGCCCAGCTCAAGCCCCCTCACGACCGCGCCCACCACGTAGGGCCTGACGCGCTCCACGCC
>CAZPDR010000200.1:0-1949 GCA_964585495.1 uncultured Candidatus Bathyarchaeia archaeon | reverse complement strand
GAGCGGCGGCCTCCGGAGCCGTAGGTCCGGGGTTCAAATCCCCGCGGGCCCGCCATCTCCGCCGCCCTTAAAGCGCTTATTTGGCCCACGGGCCGGTGTGGGGCTGGCTCTGCCGTGGTGGAGGGGCGTGCGGTCTGAGGGGCGAGATGTGCGGCTCCTGGTGCTCTTCTCCTTCCCGGTGGGCGTGAGCTTAGGCCTGCGCATGGTCTTCTTCATGCCCTACCTGTCCATGCTCGGGCTCTCGGAGGCCCAGATGGGCTTGGTGGCCGTGGCCAGCTCGGCCGCGATGGCCATCCTGGCCGTGCCTTTTGGCCTGCTGGCCGACCTAAGAGGGCGGAAGCCCTTCCTGCTCGCCTCAAGGCTGCTGGTAGCCTCCTCGGACCTCATGTTCTTCTTCAGGTCGGATCTGGCCAGCCTGGTGCTGGCGAACCTCCTGGGCGGCATCGGGGCCTCCATGATCGGGGCCAGCAGGCAGGCCCTCCTGGCCGACAAGACGCGAGGCGCCCGGCGCAGGCGCGCATTCACAGCTTCCTCCATGGCCTTCTCTGTGGGCTGCATGACGGGCTCCATCCTCGCTGGCTTCCCGGAGCTCTACGTCGCCCTCCACCCGGGCGTGGAGCTCTTGGAGGCCACGCGCCTCCTCTTCCTGCTGTGCGCCCTCTCCTCCTTCACGGCCCTCCTCCTGCTATTGCCCGTGGGGGAGGAGCGGCCAAGGGCTACCGGAAGGAGTGGCCCGCGCCTCACCATCAAGTCCTGGCGCGTGATAGGCTCCTACTGTGCCTTCCAGGCGCTTCTGGGCTCTGGGGCTGGCCTGGTGGTCCCCTGGTTCTCATACTACTTCTGGCGCCGCTTTGGCGTCAAGCTCTCCAGCATAGGCTTCCTCTTCGCGGCCACCCAGGCCCTCCTGGCCTTGGGAAGCCTATCGGCCTACGGGCTCGCGATTAGGCTGGGCGACATAAGGACGGCCGTCCTCTGCCAGCTGGTGGCCGTGGGCCTGCTCCTGGCCATACCGGCCTCGCCCTTCTTCGCCCTGGCGGCCGCCTTCTACGTGGCCAGGGCCGTGCTCATGAACATGGCCTCCCCCGTGGTGAAGGCCTTCTACATGGGCCTCCTCAGGCGAGAAGAGCGCGGGAGCGCGAGCGCCCTCCAGCTGACGGCCTTCTGGGCCTCCCGCTCCCTCGGCACCTATGGCTCAGGCCTGCTCATGGAGGCCCTCACGCTCGATGCGCCCTTCTTCGCCTGCGCGGCCATCTACGCGGCTGCCTCGGCCCTCCTATACGCTGCCTTCCAGAGGGAGCACGAGCGGGAAGGCTAGTCCTCAGGAGGCGGCCTGCTGCCTCAAGAGCCTGGCCTTCACCTTCAGCAGCTTCTCCCTGGCCTCCTGTGCTGTCTTGGCCACGGCGAGCGGCTTCACGTGTGTTAAGTCGATTTGCCTGCCGCAGCGCCTACACCTAGTGGCCTTCTCGGCCGTGGTAACCTGGAGCCAGCGGCAGCTCGGGCAGGCGACCACCTTGTAGGGGCCACGGGCCACGTCAGGCACCCGCCCGCTCGGCCATGAAGGAGAGCACCTCACGCGCCAGCTCCTCTATGGCCTTCACGGCGGGCGAGCCCGGGCAGGCATCTAGGGGCGAGGCACCCGCCCTATCGGCCTCAACTATGGCCCTGTCGAAGGGAATCGCTGCCCTCAGGGGGAGACCGAGGCGTTCCTCCAGCCTCTCGCGGGCCCAGGCCAGCTCTTCCTCATCGGCTACCTTGTTCAGCACGGCCCAGAGCTCCTTCACGCCCATCTGGCGGGCCAGCGGGACCATGCGCTCCACGGCCACCAGGGCCTTCTCCGTGGGCTCTGCCACGAGCAGCATGAGGTCCACGCCCCTGGCCACCGCCCTGCCGAAGTGCTCTAGGCCAGCCTCCATGTCCAAGACCACCACATCGCGCTCGTAGAGCACCAG
>CAZPDR010000199.1:0-1967 GCA_964585495.1 uncultured Candidatus Bathyarchaeia archaeon | reverse complement strand
AGGAGCACGCCGAAGCGGACCTGCCTTTCCATCGGCTGAGCAGGGAGGAGGCAGCTACTTAAGAGGTAGGGGAGGCTTCCCTTAGCGCCGTGCAGGAGGGAGGCACGGCCTGGCTGAGGGGGCCCTTTCTGCTGGCACTCGCAGCCGCCTTCTTGGGCACGGCCGCCTACCGCCTGAGCCTGCCCGCCGTTGCCTTCTTCGCCAGGTCGGTGCTCGGGAGCAGCATGGTGGAGCTGGGCTTCTTCACGACCGCCTTCTTCGCGGCCAGGGCCATCACGGCCGTCCTGACGGGCCGGAGGGCGGATAGAGGGCTAAGGGCTGGCCTGGCCGCGGCCATCTGCTTCCTGGCCCACGCTGGCGTCGTGGCCTCCTATGTGCTGGCCACATCTTGGCTCCACGTGATCCTCCTGAGAGCTCTCCAGGGCGCCCTGAACGGCGTGGCCTGGACGGCCATACAAATCGCGGTCGGCGCCAAGGTCCCCCATGCTGTCAGAGGGCGCGCCTTCTCCATCTACTTCTTCCTGGGCTCCCTGGGCGCCTTCGCGGGCAGCGCCCTCTACTCCTGCCTGGCGGGCTCCCCGCTTGAGCACGCGGCCCTCCTCTCGGCAGCCTTCCTCGTGCTGACGGCCCTCCTGGCGGTGCGGCTCGGGCGCGTGAGCCCAGCAGGAGGTAGGGGAGGAGGGAGCTCCTCAGCTGCCCCAGCGAGGCGGGCAGGGAGGGCAGGCAGCCGGGGGGATGCGCTGCTGATCGCCTCTATCTCCTCCATCTCCCTCTGCTCCCGTGCCCTCTCCTCCCTCCTCGTGAGCGACGTGATCTACGTCTACCTGAGCGAGGGCCTGGGCCTCAGCCCGGGGGCGGCCAGCCTCCTAATCGGCCTCGGCAGCCTGTTGGGCATGGGCGCTAGCACGGGCATCACCTGGCTCGCGGACAGGAGGAGCGATAAGCTGGCCCTAGCCGTGGCGACCGCGCTCCTGGTGGCAGGCTCCCTCGCCTTCTCGTTCGAGGACGCGAGGCTCGCTATCCCCGGCTTCCTCTTGCTCGCTCTAGGCGTGCTCGGCCTCCTCCCCCTCACGAGGCGCATGGCCATGGCCTGCAGGCAGCGCGGCCTCGCCATGGGGCTGGTGAACGCTGTGGGGAACGTGGGCACGGCCATCAGCTCGCCCGTGTTGGGCTCCCTCCTAGAGGAGCTGGGCGGCCAGGTGGTGATAGGGCCGCTCGTGCTCGTGCCAGCCCTCCTCCTCACGGGCACCGTGCTCGCCCTAGGGGCCTCGCTGTCGGCTCTGGTGGCGGCCAGGGCCCTGTCTAGGCCCGCTGGAGCTCCTCGGCCATGAGGGCCGCTACCTCCTTGGGCGTCCTGGCCACGCGCACGCCAGCCGCCTCCAGGGCCCTTATCTTGCTCTCGGCCGTGCCAGCCCTGCCCATGATGATGGCGCCAGCGTGGCCCATGCGCTTCCCGGGCGGGGCCGTCCGGCCGGCTATGAAGGCCACCACGGGCTTCGGGAAGCCGCGCTCCCTTATGTAGTCGGCCGCGAGCTCCTCTAGGTTGCCGCCTATCTCGCCTATGAGCACCACGGCCTCCGTCTCCGGGTCCTCCTCGAACATCTCAAGGACCTCCGTGAACGTGAGGCCCACCACCGGGTCGCCCCCTATGCCAAGGCAGGTGCTCTGCCCCAGGCCAGCACGGGTGAGCTGGGCCGCGATCTCGTAGGTGAGCGTGCCGGAGCGCGATACCATGCCCACCCGCCCGCGCTTGAAGACGTGGCCCGGCATGACGCCCAGCTTGCACTCCCCAGGCGTTATGATGCCCGGCGTGTTCGGCCCTATGATGACCACGCCCTCCCTCCTGGCGTGCGCCATGAACTCCATGGTGTCCCGCACGGGGATGTGCTCCGTGATGACCACCACGAGCTCTAGGCCAGCCTCTATGGCCTCCATGACCGCGTCCTTGGCGAAGCGGGCTGGCACGA
>CAZPDR010000198.1:0-1968 GCA_964585495.1 uncultured Candidatus Bathyarchaeia archaeon | reverse complement strand
GGCTCATCTACGCTCCCCTCCGCCGGAGAGTAATCTACTTAACGCCTATTTATAAATCTTACTAGAAGCGGTTAGAGCCTGCTGAGGCTGTCTATGTTGCTGACTACTCGGCTAAGCCCCCTAGGGCAGGGATGGCCTAGCCAACGTGGTGGAGATCAAGCTAACTACGGATAAGCCACTAAAGTTGGAGCTTAGGCTACCCTACGAAGCCACGCTAGTCTACTGGCTAGCACCGAGGGTAGATGTAGAGTAAGGACGCTGAGAGGCCGGATAGCCATCGATAAGCCTTAATCACGTGTCCAAGAGGGTGCCCCCAGGTGATATCTAGGTGGGAGTTCACGGTGGACCTGGAGCTGAAGATCAAGGTGGGCTTCTTCAGGCGCGTGGTGTTCGGCATCCGGGTGAGCCCGTGCCCTGGCATGGCCATCCCTGAAGCTCCCTCAGCGATGGAGGAGATGTGCTAGGGCCTGCTTGGAGCCGGGGCCGGGATTCGAACCCGGGTAAGCGGGTCTGCAGCCCGCCGCCTGTGCCACTCGGCCACCCCGGCTCCGAGCTATGGCTGGCCTCGGGGAGGATAATAAGGCTTTCCCGTGCTCGCCTAACGCTCCTCCTGGCCCCCTAGGTGCTGGCTCACCTTCGGGTGCCCTGCCACGAGCGAGATCACGCGCTCCACGAGCTCCTCTGCCTTCCCCAGGTAGCGCTCTGGCCTCAGGAGCTCCTCAAGCTCCTCTGGCCCTATCAGGCGCGTGATGCGCTCCTCCTGCCTCACGACCTCTAGGAAGGGCTGCCCCGACTTGAGCGACCTCAGGGCCAGCTCCCTCACCAGCCTGTAGGCCTCGTCCCTGGCCAGGCCGCGCCTCGCCAGCTCAAGCATGAGGGCCTCGGACATGATGAGCCCCTTGGTGAGCGCCAGGTTCTGGGCCATGCGCTCCGGCCTCACCCTCAGGCCCGACAGCACCCTGATCATGAGGTAGAGCATGTAGTCCACGAGGATCAGGGCCTCTGGCACGAGGAACCGCTCGGCCGATGATTGCGTTAAATCGCGCTCGTGCCAGGTGGGCACGTCCTCCAGGGCTGGCACCACCAGGCCGCGGACGACCTTGGCCAGCCCGCAGATCCGCTCGCAGGTGATGGGGTTCTGCTTGTGGGGCATGGTGGAGGAGCCCACCTGCGCCCGCTCGTCAAAGGGCTCGGCCAGCTCGCCTATCTCCGTGCGCTGGAGCTCCCTTATCTCCGTGGCCATGTGGTCCAGCGAGCTGGCCAGGATGGCCAGGAGGCAGATGAGCTCCGCCAGGCGGTCGCGCTGCACGATCTGCGTGGAGATCTCGGCTGGCCTCAGGCCGAGGATGGCCATCACGCGCTCCTGCACCTCAAGCGCCCTCGGGCCGAGGCCGGCCATCGTGCCCACCGCCCCGCTCATCTTGCCCACGAGGACGCGCTCCCGGCAGCCCTCAAGGCGCTGGAGGTGCCTGAAGAGCTCGGCTGCCCAGACGGCCAGCTTGAAGCCCAGCGTGATGGGGAGAGCGTGCTGCCCGTGCGTGCGGCCCACCATGACTAACCTCTTGTAGCGCTCTGCCAGGCGGGCCAGGAGGGCGATGAGCTCCGATAGGCGGTCCTCAAGGATGTCCAGCGCCTCCTTGAGCTGCAGGGCCAAAGCCGTATCCAAGATGTCGGAGCTCGTGGCGCCCAGGTGCACGTAGCGGCCGCTCGGGCCACAGGCCTCCGCGAGGGCGCGGACCACGGCCATGGTCTCGTGCTTTATCACGGCCTCGATCTCCTTCACGCGCTCAAGCCTTACCTGGCCCGATGTAGCTACCTCCCAGATGCGCTCAGCGTCCTCGCGCGGGATGTTGCCTACCTCGGCGTGCGCTCTGGCGAGGGCGGCCTCCACGAGCAGCATCTTGCGTAGCCTGTTCTCCTCCTCGAAGACGCGGACCATCTCAGGCGTGCCGTAGCGGCCCGTGTCTA
>CAZPDR010000197.1:0-1992 GCA_964585495.1 uncultured Candidatus Bathyarchaeia archaeon | reverse complement strand
GGAGAGGGAGCTCATCATCGTAGGCGCTGGCCCAGCTGGCCTATCGGCTGCCCTCTACGCGTCCCGCATGGGCTTGGACACGCTCGTGCTGGAGAAGGGCCTGGCTGGCGGCCTCCTGCTTGAGATTCCAAGGCTTGAGAACTACCCCGGCTTCCCCGAGGGCATCAGCGGGCCGGAGCTGGCCAAGCTCATGGTGGAGCACGCGAAAAGCTATGGAGCCGAGATAAGGGAGCTGGAGGAGGTGGTGGAGCTCCAGCTCTCGGGCGATGTGAAGGAGGCCCGCACGCGCAAGGGCGCCTACAGAGCCAAGGCCATCATAATCGCCACGGGCTCATCCCATAGGAAGCTGGGCGTCCCAGGCGAGGAGGAGTTCAGGGGGCGTGGCGTTAGCTACTGTGGCCTCTGCGATGGCCCCTTCTTCAGGGGTAAGCGCGTCCTGGTGGTCGGTGGCGGGAACGCGGCCGCCACTACGGCCTTACTCTTGGCCGACCTGGCCTCCCAGGTCTTCCTCGTCCACAGGCGCGACCAGCTCAGGGCTGAGGCCGTCCTAGCCCGGAGGCTGGCCGAGAAGGGCGTGGAGCTCATCCTTAGCTCCGAGCTGGTGGAGATATATGGCGACCAGCTCGTGAGGGGGGTGCGCATCCGCAATAAGCGCACCGGCGAGGTGCGCGAGCTGGCCGTGGATGGCGTGTTCATCCAGGTGGGCGAGGTGCCGAACAGCGAGCTCGCGGCCAGGGCGGGCGTGGCGGTGGACGAGCGCGGCTACATCATCACGGACCACCGGCAGAGGACCAACCTGCCGGGCGTGCTGGCGGCTGGCGATGTAACCAACCACCCGGTGAAGCAGGTGGCCACGGCCGTGGGGCAGGGCACGGTGGCTGCCGTGGAGGCCTACGGGCTCATAAGGCGCCCGTATTGGTTCAGATGAACTTCACGCCCAGGTTCGGCTGCCCGATGCGCCTGCCCATGGTGATGAGCAGGGGCGTGAGGGCCTCCAGCACGCGCGAGTAGGCGAGGGGGCCGCCGTCGAGGGGCCTGAGGTTAGGTATGTCGCGCACCAGCCCCATAACGAGCTCCTTGGCCTCCTCGTCCTCGCCGCACACGACCACATCGCCTTCCACGGGCCTGGACAGGTCCTTGAGGAGGGCGGCCGAGACAGTGTGGAAGGCAGCGACCACCCTGGCGTGCGGCAGGAGGCCTGCTATCAGCTCGGCAGCCGAGCCCTCGGGCGGCAGGTCGGCTATGAGGCCGAAGTCGGCCTTCCTCATGGGCACCACGGGGCTCACGACCACCGTGCCGGGCCTGATGTGCTCCCTCAGCCCCTCGCAGGTGGGCCTAACGCCCTCGAAGGGGATGGTGAAGACCACCACGTCAGCCCCGGCCACCACATCAGCGTTCACGCCGTGCCCGAACTCGTAGGAGGTGCCTGCCCTCGCGAGCGCCTCCCCCAGCTCGCCCGCCACTCGCTCGGCCTTCTCAGCCCTCCGCGAGCCTATCAGGACCTCGTGGCCAGCGAGAGCCCACCTGAGCGCCAGCCCCGGCCCCTGATGGCCTGTGCCGCCCACGAGCGCTATCTTGAGCGTTCCCCTCTTCATGCTACTGCCTCCAGCCTCAGCCCGCCACCCCCCTTTTTGCTCTTTCCCCAAGGGCGCCAGAGCGCGGGCTAGTGGCGGTATGGAAAGCTTAAAGTGGCCTATCCTAGACATGCGGGTGAGGCGATGGACATGAAGAAGGTCTCCGTGGAGGAGCTCTTGGAGAAGGCCAAGAAGCCCGCCAAGCTGGCCCCGCCCATGCACCGCTTCTACGAGGGCAAGGTCCAGGTCATGCCGAAGTGCGCCATCACGAGCTTCAGGGACTTCGCCATCTGGTACACGCCAGGCGTGGCCCAGCCCTGCCGGGAGATAAAGGAGGACCCGGAGCTCAGCTTCTACTACACTAACCGCTGGAACTACGTGGCCGTCGTCAGCGATGGCTCCCGCGTGCTCGGCCTGG
>CAZPDR010000196.1:0-2009 GCA_964585495.1 uncultured Candidatus Bathyarchaeia archaeon | reverse complement strand
TGACCTCGCTTGAGGTAGCCGCCCTGGCCACGGGCATAAACCTGGTCTTCGGCCTAGCCATGGCCGTCATCATCGTGAGGAGGAATTGGGGCCGCGTCTGCTCCCTCCTGGACGCACTTGCGGACGTGCCCCTCGTGGTGCCGACAGCCGCCCTGGGCTTCTCCGTCTACCTCTTCTGGGGCCCCAGGGGCCTGGGCTTGGTGAACACGGGCTTCTGGCTGATAGTGCTTACGCACGTGGCCTTCACCTACCCGTATGTGGTGAGGACCATGGTGGCGGCCCTCAAGGGTCTAGACCCGAGCCTTGAGCACGCGGCCCGAACGCTTGGAGCTCCGCCCTTCACGGTCTTCCGCACCGTGGTCCTCCCGCTCGTGAGCAGGGGCCTCCTGGCCTCGGCCATCCTGGCCTTCACGCGCAGCCTGAGCGAGACGGGAGCCACCATGGTCGTGATGGGGACGGCCCGCACCGTGCCCATCCTCGTGGTCGTCTGGAGCGAGGCCTCAAGGCAGGCTGCTGCCTTCGCGTCCGTGATGCTCATGGCGGTCTGCTACGGCCTCCTCCTGGCCCTGAGATACATAACCGAGCGGGGGTGAGCAGCGCGTGCCAGATGTGCGCTTGGTGAACGTTACCAAGACCTTCGAGGGCGGCCGCATCGTGGCCGTGGACCACGTGAACCTCCACGTCCGCGACAAGGAGTATTTCTGCATCCTAGGCCCATCGGGCTGTGGCAAGACCACGCTCCTCAGGCTCATCGCGGGCATCCTGGAGCCAGATGAGGGCGAGATCTACATAGGCGGGAAGCCCATGCGCGGCGTGCCGCCAGAGGACCGAGATGTGGGCTTCGTCTTCCAGACCTTCGCCCTCTTCCCACACATGACGGCCTGGGAGAACGTTACCTACGGCCCCAGGGTGCGGGGCTGGCCGGAGGAGCAGATAGAGCGCGTGGGACACGAGATGCTGGAGCTCGTGGGCCTCTACGAGCGGGCAGATGCCTACCCCGGGGAGCTCTCGGGAGGCATGATGCAGAGGGTCGGCCTCGCCAGGGCCCTCGCCACGGGCGCCAGCCTCCTCCTGCTCGACGAGCCGCTCAGCGCCTTGGACGCCAAGATAGCCTTCGAGCTGAGGTATGAGATAAGGCGCCTGGTGAAGGCCCTGGGCCGGACGGCCATCCACGTAACGCACGACCAGGCGGAGGCCATGGCCATCGCGGACCGCATAGCCGTCATGCGGAAGGGCCGCATCCTCCAGGTGGGCACGCCTGAGGAGCTCTACATGAGGCCGAAGAGCATATTCGTGGCCCACTTCGTGGGTGAGGCGAACTTCCTAGAGGGCTTCGTGGAGAAGGTGGGCGAGAAGGGCTCCCTAATCCGCCTCAGGGGCGGTCTGGCCATCTGGGTGGCCGACAAGAGCCAGCCCGTGGGGATCAAGGTGGTGGTGGGCGTGAGGCCCGAGGCCCTCTTGCTTGAGCCAGGCCACCTAGACCGGGAGAACGCCCTCCACGGCACGGTGGAGCGGGTGATGTTCGAGGGCGTCATCACGCGCTACGAGGTCAGGCTGGTGAACGAGGATCAGGTGGTCATCACGGTCCCCAGCATGATGGCTAGGCCCCTCAGGCCCGGCGATGCTGTCTCGGTGCTCATGCCTCACGCTAAGGTTTTTGTCTTCCCATACCCAGAGAGAGGGCTGAAGGAGGAGCTGGCGGTTGAGTGAGCTCCTGAGGTGGTTCGCGGAGAGGAGGCAGGCTAAGGCACTGAAGCTCATGGAGAGGCACCTGGCCGACGTGGTCTCAGCCGTGGAGGATCTGGTCCGCGCTCTTGAGGCCGCCCTGGCCGGCGATGAGAAGGGCATGATGGCCTGCATAGGCCGCGTGGCCCAGGCCGAGCGGGACGCAGATTGGCTGAGGCGTGCCATCATGGACGCTTTGGCCAGCGAGGTCATCTCGCCAGCGGGCCGCGAGGACCTCATGCACCTCGTGAAGCGCATGGACATGATAGCCGATTGGAGCCGCG
>CAZPDR010000195.1:0-2020 GCA_964585495.1 uncultured Candidatus Bathyarchaeia archaeon | reverse complement strand
CACCTATGAGCTGGACTTCAGCACCGTGATAGACAACAGCTTGCTAGATGATGTCTGGGTGAGCCACCTCCAGCACGGTGAGGACTCCACGGTGCTGGTCAAGGTCTTCGTGGTCGGGGACGGCGGGCGCGTCCTCGTGCACGAGGAGAGCCGGGAGCTCCAGACGGACATCCTGTCCGCGCTGGCCTACAGCAGCTCCTCTTAAGAGGGCCCGAGGGGCTAGGTAGGATCGGCAGGGAAGGAAGGCACCTTGAGGCTGCTGGACTGGGATGAGAAGCGGGGCACAGCGATCCTCCTGCCCGAGGACGTAGATGACCTCTGGTCGCTCTACCTGCTCGTGGAGCCGGGCGACGTGGTGAAGGCCCGGACCACGAGGGAGAAGAAGGCCGAGGGTGCTCGCTCCCGTGGGCGCAGGAAGGCCGTGAAGCTGGCCGTGAGGGTGGAGAAGAAGGCATTTGATGCCCTCATGGGCCGCCTGAGGCTGCTGGGCGTGATAGTTGAGGCCCCCGCCGAGTTCGAGGACGACATAGGCAAGCACCACGCCCTGAGCGTGAGGCCTGGCCTGGCGCTCAGCCTCCAGAAGCCCACCTGGGGCCGCTACCACCGGGAGATCCTCAAGCGCGCCTGCGCCCCCAGGCCCAAGCCCCTCCTCGTGCTCTGCCTCGATGACGAGGACTTCTGCGTGGCCCTCGTGGGCATGAGGGAGGTGGAGGTGCTGGCGGAGGGCGAGAACACGCATGCTAGAGCTGGAGCTCCCTCCAAGGAGGAGGCTCTCAGGCCCTTCCTCCGCGAGGCGCTGAGGGCGCTGAAGGATGCCTGGGAGGTGCACGCGAGGCCGGTGGCCATCCTCGGCCCCGCTCTAGAACGCGACCTCTTCCTCAGCCTCCTGCGCTCCGAGGAGCCCAAGCTGGCCGAGAAGGTGGTGGCCGTGAGGGGCGTGAGCACGGGCGGCCTGCCGGGCATCTACGAGGCCCTGAGGGCTGGCGTGCTGGCGAAGGCGCTCTCGGAGGCCAGGCTGGTGCGCGAGGCAGAGGCGGTGCGCGAGCTTCTGGCCAGGCTCGGGAGAGGCGATAACCGCGTGGCCTATGGGCTGGAGGAGGTGCGGAGGGCCTGCTCCTACGGTGCCGTGGAGGTGCTGCTCGTGGCCGACGCCCTGCTCAGGGACGCCAGCGAGGAGGAGCGGAGGGAGCTGGAGGCCATGATGGCCGAGGCGGAGGCGAGAGGCGGCAGGGTGATGATAGTGAGCTCGGGGCACGAGGCTGGGCGAAACCTGCTCTCCTTAGGCGGGATAGCTGCCCTCCTCAGGTTCCCCGTCTCCTGAGCCTCCCGAGCTTGGCCTTGAGGCGCGAGAGGAGGCCTGTCTTCACGACCACGAGCTCCGGCATGGGCACTCTGGCCGTGTCGTAGAGCACGAAGGCCATCCGGCCCGCCAGCTTCTCCTTGGCCGCCAGCTCAAGGCACCTGAGGAGGGCAGCCCTGAAGGCCGCGGACCTGCCCTCGCAGAGCACGCTTTCAAGCGCCGGATCTAGGTCGAAGATGGCCGCGCGCTCGGCCGTTAAAGCCCTCACGAGCTCGGGGAGGCGCTCGTAGGACAGGCCGCTCGTGGGCAGGAAGCAGGCCAGCCTCAGCCCCGGGTGCTTCTCGGGCAGGGAGGGCAGGAGCTCCACGGGCACGTCCAGCCGGGCCAGGTGGGAGGCGCCATCTAGCGCGAGGAGGCAGCCTTCCCCAGCGAGCTCGTCCGCCAGGCAGGCGATGAGGAGGGGGAGGAAGAGCTCGTGGGGCGTGCCTATCGCGTCCTGCACGATGACGGCGAGCCCCTGCGCCTCCAGGGCCTCCTTAACGGGCCCAAGCCCGTCCTCGCCCACCAGGCCGGCCAGGACCTCCTCCGAGAAGGCAGCCTCCACGTTCCTCCTCCACTGCTCCAGGTAAGCTCGGTATTCCTCCTTCCTCCTCTGCCTGACGAGACTGAAGAACTTGGCCGCATACTTCAGGCCGGTGCCTATCAGGCTCGTGGGGCTTA
>CAZPDR010000194.1:0-2030 GCA_964585495.1 uncultured Candidatus Bathyarchaeia archaeon | reverse complement strand
CGACCAGGTCCACGCGGTGCCTTATCTGGCCGAGCGTGAAGCCGGAGAGGCCCACTTCCTGGATGGCTAGGATGGACGGCCCGTGGCAGATGGTGGCCGTGTTGTCTATCACGCCCCCTAGCTCCTCGGCTAGCTCTAGGCCCACCCTTATGGCCTCGCAGCTCGTGGAGCTCCAGCCGTAGAGTATCGGGTATTCTGCCTCGGCCAGGATGCGTGCTGCCTCCCTTATGGCCTCCTCCAGGCCCACGGGCTTGAGCTCACCATTCCTCCTTATCATGGGCTGCCTGAGCCTGTGCTCCTGCGCGTGGAGGAACTTGGCAGCGCCCATGGCGCAGGCGTTATACACATCTACTATGCGCCCGTCCTCCACCACGACCCCCAGGTCATCGCAGAGCGTGCCGCACACGGGGCAGGTTACGGCCCTCACCACCCTGCGGGCCAAGGCCAGCGCACCCCCCGGGCACGTGCCCAGGGCCTTAAAGGGCTTGGGCTCAGAGGAGCCGGGGGGATCTGGCCACCAGCGTGCCTTTCCCAAGCAATTATATCTGCAGCACCAATAGCTGCCCACGAGGCTGCATGCCCGGCCTCAGTCTAGAGCTGGCTCACGGCATACCGATCGTGCCCGTCCTCGTGAACGGCCAGGGCCCCTTCCGCTTCGTATTGGACACGGCCGCCTCCAAGACCATCATCGACCGGGAGCTCGCGGAGCGCTTGGGGCTGCCTGAGGGGCCCGAGGCCATGGCGCTTGGTGCTGGCGGCATCATGCCTGTGCGCCTCACCTGCCTGGAGGAGCTCCGCCTGGGGGAGCTCTCGCTGAGGGACCTTGAGGTAGGCATAGCCGACCTATCGGCCTTCAGGGAGGTGCTCGACATCCCCGTGGAAGGCATCCTTGGCTCCGATGTGCTTGAGGGCTCCGTCATCACGATAGACTACCGGCGCAGGCTGCTGGGCGTAGAGCGCTGAAGTGCTTATATCTAGGCAGGCTTTATAGTGGGCCGCTTACACGCCCGGCTAAACGGAAGTGGGTGGTGAGGCGTGGGCGCACGCAAGAAGCACGCGCCTAAGAGGGGCAGCTTGGCCTTCATACCCCGCAAGCGCGCCCGGCGAGAGGTGCCTAGGATACGCTACTGGCCGGACGTGGAGGGGCCACCCCGCCTGCTGGGCTTCGCTGGCTACAAGGCTGGCATGACGCACGTGATCATGATAGAGGACCGCGAGCGAGCGCCCAACGCTGGCAAGGAGGTGGCCGTGCCCGCGACCGTGATAGAGGCACCGCCCCTCGTGGTCATAGCCGTCCGGGCCTACGAGCGCACCCCCCATGGCTTAAGGACCTTCACGGAGGCCTGGCTGGACCCCGCCATGTATGACCGTGAGGTCGAGGAACTCCAGAGGGAGGCGGAGGAGCTCCGGGAGAAGAAGCGCGAGGCAGGGAAGGAGGAAGCCAAGGCCATAGACGAGCAGCTGAAGGCTCTTGAGGCCCGCATGAAGGCAGCCGAGAGGCTGAAGCAGCTCTACAAGGACCTGGAGAGGGCCACCTGCCTGCCGGAGGAGCACGACCCCGAAGCAGCCTTCAGGAAGATGGAGGAGAACCTGGACCGCATAGCCGAGATCCGCGTGCTGGTGGCCACGCAGCCGCGCCTCGTGAGCGGGGTGCCGAAGAAGAAGCCCGACATCATGGAGATAAAGATAGGGGGCGGCACGGTCCGCGAGCAGCTCGAATACGCGAGGCAGGTCCTGGGCCGGGAGGTGCCGATAACCGAGGTCTTCGAGGAGGGGCAGCTCGTGGACGTGATAGCGGTAACGAAGGGGAAGGGCTGGCAGGGTGCCGTGAAGCGCTGGGGCATCAAGATACTGCCCCGCAAGACGAGGAAGGGCAGGAGGCGCGTGGGCGCTCTAGGCCCGTGGCACCCAGCCCGCGTGCTCTACACCGTGCCCCGGCCTGGCCAGATGGGCTACCACCAGAGGACGGAGTTCAACAAGCGCATCCTGAAGATAGGCTTCAACGGCGAGGAGATAACGCCCAAGGGAGG
>CAZPDR010000193.1:0-2039 GCA_964585495.1 uncultured Candidatus Bathyarchaeia archaeon | reverse complement strand
GTGATGGAGGGGACGCACATAGGCCACCTGTCCTACGTGGGCGACAGCATCATAGGCGCCCACTGCAACCTGGGCGCGGGCACCATAACGGCCAACCTGCGCTTCGACAAGGCCAACGTGCGCGTCTTCGTGAAGGGAGAGCGCGTGGACACGGGCAGGCGGAAGCTGGGCGTCATCATGGGCGACCTCGTCCAGACGGGCATAGGGGCGCTCTTCATGCCGGGCGTGCGCATCTGGCCCCGCTGCTGGATAGGCCCTAACCTGGTGGTGGAGCGCGACATCACGGAGGAAGGCCGCTTCGTGCGCTTGAGGCAGGAGGTGCTCGTGGGCGAGGTGCCAGCGGAGGAAAGGGGCAGGTGAGGCCCAGGGTCCCTGAGGCCAACGTGATCGTGAAGGACTGGCGCCGCGCGGACCTGAGGGTGGCCCTCTGCTACCCGAACATATATCGCGTTGGCATGGCAGGCCTCCAGGTCAGGCTCCTCTACGCGCTCCTCAACTCGCGGGAGGATGTGGTCTGCGAGCGCTTCTTCCTGCCGGGCGAGGGCCTAGACACGCTAGTGCCCCTCAGCCTTGAGTCTGGTCGCCCTCTCGCGGACTTCGACGTAATAGCCTTCACCTTCCAATACGAGTGGGATTACCTGAACGCGGCCAGCATGCTCCTCCGAGCTGGCATCAGGCCTGAGAGGGAGGAGCGAGCTCGCTCTGGCGGCCCCATCGTGGTGGCAGGTGGCCCGTGCGTGGTGGAGAACCCCATGCCGCTCTACGACCTGGTGGATGTCTTCGCCATAGGGGATGCGGAGGTCCTGCTGGGCACGCTCCTAGATGGCCTGAAGGACGTGCTCGCCTCTCCCTCGCCAGGCGCCCTGAGGGACCTGGCCGACGTGAGAGGCCTCTTCGTGCCAGGCGCCTCGGAGCGGGCGGAGCGCGTCTGGCTGAGCTCTCTCGACAAGTCGCCCGTCCCGCTTGCCCAGGTGCTCCCGCTCGTGCCAGATGACAGCCCCCTCGCGTCCCCCTTCGGCAGGACCTTCAACCTTGAGCTGACGCGTGGTTGTGGCCGTGGCTGCCGCTTCTGCCTGATAGACCACATCACGCGGCCCAGGCGCGATAGAAGCCTTGAGAACGTGCTCTCGGCTGTGGAGGAGGGCCTGAGGCTCACGCCAGCGGAGAAGGTGCTCCTCATAGGCGCGGGTGCCTCCGATCACCCGGAGCTCCTAGCCGCCTGCGAGGGCGTGGTGGCCCTGGGCGCCAAGCTGTCCGTGCCCTCCCTCAGGCCCGATGTGGTCTCGGAGGAGCTCGTCCGCGTGCTCGTGGCCGGGGGGCAGAGGAGGCTCACCATAGCGCCCGATGGGGCCACGCCCAGGCTGAGACGGGTCATAAACAAGCCCGTGGAGGACGAGCAGGTCTTGGAGGCCTGCAGGCTGGCCCTTGAGGGCGGCCTCAGGGCCGTGAAGCTCTACTTCATGGTCGGCCTCCCGGGCGAGACAGAGGAGGACGTGAGGGCCATAGGGAAGCTCGTGAGGCGCGTGGCCGACCTGGGCTTCGGGCCCGGGTGCGTGCACGTGAGCGTGAACCCGCTCGTCCCCAAGCCCCGCACGCCCTTCCAGTGGCTCGGCATGGCCGACCTGGCCTACGTGAGGCGCTGCCTGAAGCTCATCCGCTCGGCCGTTGGGCGCGACAGGCGGGTGGTGCTGGACGGGCTAGATCCGCGCGTGGCCCGCCTCCAGGCCATCTTATCGCTCGGCGGCCGTGAGCTCGGGAAGGCCATAGTGCTCGCGGCCTCCTACGGTGGCGGCCTCGGGGCCTGGCGTAGGGCGGTCAAGGAGCTCCAGCTGGACGTGGGCCGCTACCTGGCGCCCAAGGAGCCGGGCGAGCCCCTGCCCTGGGATGCCATAGACGTGGGCGTGAGGCCCTCCTGGCTCGCGCGGGAGTATGAGAAGGCGTTTAAGGAGGAGACCACACCTCCCTGCTGGGAGAAGTGCACGGAGTGCGGGGTGTGCGGGCGTGGAGATAGATAGGGAGCGCTTCAGGAAGCTCTTCCC
>CAZPDR010000192.1:0-2044 GCA_964585495.1 uncultured Candidatus Bathyarchaeia archaeon | reverse complement strand
GACCATGGGCTTGCGCACCCCCACGCGCTCCATGGCGGCTAAGATGCCCCGCGCGACCTCATCGCAGCGCGTGATGCCGCCCAGGATGTTGATGAGCACCACCTTCACGCGGGGGTTGGAGAGCACTATGTCAAGCGCCTTGGCCATGCGCTCGGCTGAGGCACCGCCGCCCACGTCTAGGAAGTTCGCGGGCCTCCCGCCGTGGAGGGCCACCATGTCGAGCGTGGCCATGACCAGGCCAGCGCCGTTGCCTATGATGCCTATATCGCCATCTAGCTCCACGTAGCCCAGCCCAGCCTCGCGAGCCTCCCTCTCGCGCGGCCCCTCCTCGGAAGGCGGGCGCTCAAGCTCGGCCAGCTCCGGGTGCCTGAAGAGCGCGTTGTCGTCCACTATGAGCCTCGCGTCCGCGGCCACGAAGCGCCCATCAGCCGTCTCGGCCAGGGGGTTGATCTCCGTGAGCTCCGCGTCGTAGTCGTTGGCCAGCCTGTAGAGGGCCGTGAAGATCCTGGCCAGCTCTAGGGCAGCTCGGCCGGAGTAGCCCATGCGCTTCACCAGCCCGAGGGCATGGTAGGGCCTGAAGCCGGAAAGAGGGTCCACGGTGTGCTTGAAGATGAGCTCTGGGCTCCGCTCGGCCACCTCCTCTATCTCCATGCCACCCTCGGGCGAGGCTATGGCCACGTAGGAGCGGGCCACGCGGTCCACCGTGAAGCCCAGGTAGAGCTCCCGCTTGATGGGGAGCTTCTCCTCGACCAGGACCTCGTGAACGCGCGCCCCCCTCAGCTCTGAGCCCAGGAGCTTCCTGGCCGCTTCCTCTGCCTCCTCTGGCGTGTCAGCGAAGAGGATGCCTCCCGCTCGCCCACGGGCGCCCACCAGGACCTGGGCCTTAACGGCCACCGGCACGCCCAGCTCTTGCGCGATATCGCGGGCCTCCTCTGGCGTCTTGGCCACGCGCCCCCTCGGCACGGGGATGCCGTAGCGCGCGAACACGGCCTTGGCCTGGTGCTCAAGAAACCTCATGGCCCATCTAGCGGGAGAGCGGCCGCATTCGCCCTTAAGCTTTGCCACTCCGCTTAGGCTAGCCCATGGGTTGGCGTGCTCCTTAAAACCGACACGGCCTCCTCAGGGCCGTGATGTCAAAGGTCGGCAAGCTCAGCCCAGAGCTGCTGGCCAGATACGTCTTCTCCCGGGTGGGGAAGCCCGACCCGAGCGTGCTGGTGGGGCCCGCCTACGGGGAGGACTCGGCCATCATAGATCTGGGCGATTTCGTCCTCGTGGCCCACTCGGACCCCATAACGGAGGCGGTGGAGCGCGTGGGCTGGCTGGCGGTGCACGTGGCCTGCAACGATGTGGCCGTGCGCGGCGCTCGCCCTCGGTGGCTCCTGCCCGTCCTGCTGCTGCCCGAGGGCTGCCCAGAACAGGTGATAGATGACATCACGGCCCAGATCGATCAGGCGGCCCGCGAGGTAGGCGCCATGGTGGTGGGCGGCCACACGGAGCGCACGCCAGGCCTGGACAGGCCCATCGTGTCCATGACGGCCCTCGGCATGGCCCCGAAGGACCGGTATGTCATCACGGGCGGCACTAGGCCGGGCGACGTGGTGCTGATGACGAAGGGGGCGGCCATAGAGGGGACGGCCATCTTGGCCACGGATTTCGCGGCCCAGCTAGCGCGAGCTGGCGTGCCGGAGGAGGTGCTGGCCAGAGCGCGGGCCTTCATGGCCGAGATAAGCGTGGTCCCGGAGGCGCTCGCCCTGGCGGAGGTGGGCGTGAACTCCATGCACGACCCGACGGAAGGAGGCCTCCTGGGCGGTTTAGCCGAGCTCGCCCATGCGTCCGGCAGGCTGGTGGAGGTCTGGGAGCGGGAAGTGCTCCTTAGGCCCGAGACGCGCGAGGTATGCCAGGCCCTACGGGTGGACCCGCTCAAGCTGATAAGCTCGGGCTGCCTCCTCGCCACCCTGCCTGAGGAGAGGCTTGAGAGGGCTGCTGAGGCGCTCGATTCCCTCGGCGTGGCCTGGGCCGTGATAGGGCGCGTGAGGGAGGGGCC
>CAZPDR010000191.1:0-2048 GCA_964585495.1 uncultured Candidatus Bathyarchaeia archaeon | reverse complement strand
GGGGCGCTTGCTCCGCGAGCCCACGCACTGCACGTAGGCCACCTTCTTGGGCTTCACCTTGTCCGAGGGCCTGACCACCATGCCGCCCGTGGGTCCGGAGGCGCTGAGGAGGCGCTCCATCTGGAGGGCCGTGATAACGTCCTCGTAGCGCCCGTAGCCGTATTCCTCGTCCTGCGTGGGGTCATAGACCTCATAGCCCGTGGCCACTATGATGGCCCCCACGTCCAGCTCTATTTCCTCTGGCTCCTGGCCGAAGTCTATGGCGCCAGCCGCGAGCTCCTGGCATACCTCCTCGCACACCATGCACTTCTTCTTCAGGAAGTAGAGGCAGTGCTCGGGGTCTATGATGGCCACGTGCGGCACGGCCTGCGGGAACGGTATGTAGATGGCCTTCCGCGCCCCCATGCCCGCGTCGAACTCGCTGGGCACCTCGATCGGGCAGAAGTCCACGCAGAGGCCGCAGCCCGTGCACTTGTCCAAGTCCACGTAGTAGGGCTTCCTCAGCACGCGGACCTTGAAGTTGCCGGCAAAGCCCTCTAGGCCCACGACCTCGGAGTTCGTGAAGAGCTCTATGTCCGGGTGCCTGGCCACGTCCACCATCTTGGGCGTGAGGATGCACTGAGAGCAGTCCATGGTCGGGAAGGTCTTGTCAAGCTGGGCCATGTGGCCGCCTATGGAAGGCCCCTTCTCGACCAGGTAGACGTGGAAGCCCGCGTTGGCCAGGTCGAGCGCGGCCGTGATGCCCGCTATGCCGCCGCCTATCACGAGCACCTCCCGCCTAGCGGACACCTCTATGGGCTGGAGGGGGCCGAGCAGCCGGGCCTTCGCCACGGCCATGCGCACGATGTCCTTGGCCTTCTCGGTCGCCTTCCCAGGCTCCCTCATGTGGACCCAGGAGCAGTGCTCGCGTATGTTGGCCATCTCGAACAGGTATGGGTTCAGGCCAGCTTCCTTCAGCACGCGCCTGAAGGTAGGCTCGTGGAGCCTGGGAGAGCAGGCGGCCACGACAACACGGTCCACGAGGCCAGCCTCTATGTCCTCCTTGATGAGGTTCTGGCCTGGCTCAGAGCACATATACGGGTAGGTCTTCGCCACCACCACGCCCGGCAGCTTCTCGGCATATCGCCTGACGGCCTCCACGTCCACCACGCCAGCTATGTTCGTGCCGCAGTGGCAGATGTAGACGCCAATCCGGGGCCCCTTGGCCATGACCTCACCACCCCGCCGGGGCGGCCAGCTCTAAAAGCATTAGGCTCACCTGCCCGAGAGGAGGGCCTTTATCTGTGCTTCTATCTGCTCGTCCGTGAAGTGCCTCATGCTGATGGCGTTCCTCGGGCAGGAGGCCGCGCAGGTGCCACAGCCCTTGCACACGGCCTCGCGTATCCTGGCCTTACGGCTCTCCAGCACGGGCGCGCCGAATGGGCAGAGCTCCACGCAGAGGCCACAGCCTATGCACCTGGCCTCGTCCACCACGGCCGTGATGGCCTCCGTCCTCAGCTGGCGAGCGCCCATGAGGATGGCCGCCTTACCGGCCGCTGCCCTCGCCTGGGCCACGCACTCCCCGATGGGCTTGGGGAAGTGAGCAGCGCCGCAGAGGAAAATGCCATCGGAGGCGAACTCCACGGGCCTGAGCTTCGGGTGAGCCTCAAGGAAGAAGCCATCTTGGCTCAAGGGCACCTTGAGGAGGCGGGAGAGCCCCCGGCCATCCTCGTGCTGGACCAGGGGGGCCGAGAGCACCACGAGGTCGCAGGGGATGAGGAGTTCCCTGCCTAGGAAGGTGCAGAAGACGCTCACCTTCAGCCTGCCTCCCTCAGCGGACACCTTGGGCGGCTTCTCCGGGCTGTAGCGCACGAACCTAACGCCCAGCTCCCTGGCCAGGTGGTAGAGCTCCTCATACTCGATGCCGGGCGTCTGGATGTCGCGATAGAGCACGTAGATGTCCGTCTCGGGCCTCTCCTCCTTTATGAGGACGGCGTTCTTCAGGGCCGTTATGCAGCAGATGCGGCTGCAGTAGCTCCTGGGCCCTTCTGCCTCCCTCGCGCCAGCAC
>CAZPDR010000190.1:0-2050 GCA_964585495.1 uncultured Candidatus Bathyarchaeia archaeon | reverse complement strand
ACCTCCACCAGCGTGCCGCAGCCGCCGGCCACCACGACCACCACATCGCTTGAGGCCACCACGATGGAGCTCCTGCCCTCGTAGGACATCTCGGCCCTGATGCGCACGGTCAGGTAGGGGTTGTGATACGGGTGGTCCTCTGGCACGCGGGCCAGCTCGTGCGATAGGATGCCGACAGCTATGCCGCCAGCATCGCGGGCGCCGCGGGCCACATCCTTCATCAGACCGCCATCACCGCCCGTGATGACCACGAAGCCCCTCCTGGCGAGCTCGTAGCCGAGCCGGTAGGCGGTCTCGCGCACCCGCTCGGGCACGCGCTCCTCGTAGGTGGTCAGCACGCCTACCTGAGGCATGGGCATGGTCGAGCACCCTTTATCTTTGAGCGCCATAGTGGGGAGGAAGGGCGATTTAAGCCTTGACCACCTCGCTCCCAAGATCCAGGGATTTCGAGGCCCTCACGGCCAGATATGATGCCTGGTTCGAGGAGCACGAGTCGGCCTACCTATCCGAGCTGGAGGCCGTGAGGCGCCTGCTGCCTCCCCGCGGCCCTTTCCTAGGCCTGGAGGTGGGCGTGGGCACGGGCCGTTTCGCGGCCCCCCTGGGCATACGGGTGGGCGTGGACCCAGCCCTTGAGGCGCTGAAGCTGGCCAAGCGGAGAGGCGTGGAGGCCGTCCGGGCGGTGGGGGAACTCCTGCCCTTCAGGGACGAGGCCTTCGACCTAGTCCTCCTCGTGGTTACGCTCTGCTTCCTGAGCGACCCCGTGGCCGTCTTAAGGGAGGCCTACCGCGTCCTGAGGCCGGGAGGGCGCCTCATCGTGGGCATAATAGACCGCGAGAGCGAGCTGGGCCGTGCCTACCTCAGGAGGAAGGCTGAGGGGCGCCCCTTCTACAGGGACGCGGTCTTCTACACGCCACGTGAGGTCATGGCCATGCTTGAGGAAGCCGGCTTCCGCGTGAGGGAGGTGCTCCAGACGCTCTCCCGGCCTCCCGATGAGCTAGAGGAGGTAGAGGGGCCAGAGGAAGGCTGTGGGAGAGGTGCCTTCGTGGTCGTGATGGCCGTGAAGGCTAGCTGAACCCCTTCTCGGCCAGCGCCCTCGCCAGGGCGCTTGCCTCTGCCTCAGCCTTCGCCAGCAGGTAGCCCAGCGTCTCCCTGCTCGGCCAGGAGGCAGCCACGGCCAGGGAGAAGGCCCTAGAGTGCGCTATCTGGAGCAGCAGGGCCGCGTTCTCCCTGGTCGGGTAGGCAGCGTTCAGCGAGAGGTTGAAGGCCGCCTGGTAGGCCTCGCTTATCGCCTGCCTCAGGCCCTCTAGGTCGAGCTTGAGCTCCTCGCCGGGTATGACGGCCCCGTCCACGTAGGCAGCCTTCAGGCTGATGCCGAGCTCTATCACCTTCATGTTCAGCTTCCCGAGGATGTAGGCCAGGTCGTGCGAGATGACATCGCCCTTCCTGGCCACGAGCGTGTCCTTGGCCACCCAGATGCTCCCGCTCTCTATCTTCGTGGGCACGCCAAGCATGTTGAGCGTGCTTATGATGGGGCCGGGCGGGAGGCCCGTGTTGCCAGCCGGTATCACGATGTCGCTCGTGGCCACATCCCCTGGCGAGGGCAGCACCTTCACCTTGAACTGGTCCACCAAGTGGGCCACGCTGAAGGGGTTCTCGTTCGTGAAGATGAAGATGTTCTGGCCGTGCAAGTGCCCCTTGAGGCCCTCAAGGCCGGGGCGCTCGCCGTTCAGGCCCTCTATGGCCTTCTGGACCAGGGTGTTCTTCAGCACCTTCACGAGAGCCCGGCCCCTTAGGGCCTTGCGGAGCTCCTGGAGCTGGCCCGCCCTCACCTTGTGGAGGTCGGCTATTATGAGGTAGCGGTAGCGCCTGAAGTAGCCCCTTATCTCCTCCACGAGCTTCTTCTTCCACTCCGGCACGGGCCTGGCCAGGACGGCCGCGCTCACCTGAACTTCACCTCCACGGCCGGGCTCATGGTCATCTTCACGTAGATGGAGGCTATGTTCCTCAGGCCCCTCGGGAGCTTCTCCTCAAGGGCCTTTATCACGGCATT
>CAZPDR010000189.1:0-2073 GCA_964585495.1 uncultured Candidatus Bathyarchaeia archaeon | reverse complement strand
TGAGCTTGCCCTCGGCCAGGAGCCTGTAGAAGCTGTCTATGGTGAAGGGGAGCTCTGCTGACACGGCCCCTCACCCCCGCCTGAAGATGTGGACCACGCAGGAGGCGCCAGAGCCGCCCACGTTGTGCGTCAGCCCCACCTCGGCATCCGGCACCTGGCGGCCCTTCTCGGCCTCGCCCCTCAGCTGGAGGAATATCTCGTAGATCTGGGCCACGCCCGTGGCGCCCACGGGGTGCCCCTTGGACTTCAGGCCGCCCGACACGTTGACGGGTATATCGCCATCTAGGTCCGTGCGCCCCTCCTCTACCATCTTGCCCCCCTCGCCCTTGGGGCAGAAGCCCAGGTCCTCGTAGGCTATGATCTCCGCGATGGTGAAGCAGTCGTGCACCTCCACCACATCCAGCTCCTTCACCGGGTCCTCTATGCCAGCCATGCGGTAGGCCTGCCTGGCTGCCTCCACAGCGGCCTTTATGGTCGTGAGGTCCTCCCGCTCGTAGAGGCCTATGTAATCGCTCCCCTGCCCCGTCGCGATCACGTAGACGGGCGTGTCCGTGAAGCGCTTGGCCAGGTCGGGCCTCACGAGGATGGCGCAGGCAGCTCCATCGCTTATCGGGCAGCAATCGTAGAGCTTCAGGGGCCAGGCGATGACACGGCTCGAAAGGGCCTTCTCAAGCGTTACGGCCTTCTGGAAGTGGGCCTTTGGGTTCAGGGCGCCATACTTGTGCGCCTTCACGGCCACCATGGCCAGCTGCTCCTCCGTGGTGCCGTAGCGGTGCATGTGGGCCACGGCCATGAGCGCGTAGAGGCCGGGGAAGGTGAGGCCGTGGAACTGCTCGAACGGGTGGTCAGAGGCGAAGGCCAGGAACTCCGTGCTCTCCTGGGTGGTGCGGTGCGTCATCTTCTCCACCCCGCCCACGAGGGCGATGTCTATTAGGCCAGATTTGATGGCCAGCACGGCCCAGCGGAAGGCAGCGCCAGAGGAAGCACAGGCGTTCTCGAAGCGCGTGGCAGGCTTGGGCACCAGGCCAGCCCAATCAGCGCAAATCGGCCCCCAGTGCCCCTGGTGCTCCCAGCCCTCGCCAGCCATATTGCCCACAAAGACTGCCTGGATGTCGCGCTTAGGATCCAGCTCAGGGCACCGGTCTAGGGCCTCCTTGAAGGCCATGGCGAAGAGCTCCCGGGCCGAGAAGCCGGGCAGCTTGCCGAAGCGCGTCATGCCAGCAGATACCACGGCCGCTAGCGGCTCGCCCTTCATACCCTCTCCCGCGGGGCCGGGAGGGGGGCGCGCGAAAAGCCTTATCACGGCTACTAACGAAGTCGGAATAGGCGTATGCCGTGAGCTGGGAGGGGCGCGAGGCCTACAGGGCTAACCTCTCACGACCTGGACAGCCTTCATCACCCACTTCACGGGCTTGAGGGCCCTGGGCGTTATGGAGGTGCGCCCCTCCAGCAGGTCCCTGCGCATGGCCAGGAGGTCCCAGCCATACTCGGTCTCGCACTTCTTGATGGCGTTCAAGGCCACCCTCACGCCGTAGGTCAGCACGAGCACCATGCCGGCCACGGCCAGGCGGTTGCGGGCCGTCATGCGGAAGTATTCCCTCATGAGCGTGGGGGCCCAGAGGAGGTTGTGCTTCCACGCCTTCAGCAGCAGCTCGGAGCGGCGGATGCTCAGGTCGCGGAGCTCCATGCTGCGGTGCCCCTTCCGCCTGAGGGCTCCCATGGCCACGAAGAATAATGGCACGATGAGGCTCTTGAAGGGCCTGAGGCGCTCCACGAGGTCTATGGTCAGCTCGACATCCTTCTCCGTCTCGCCGGGGAGGCCTATGATGAGCGTGGCACAGGGCACCCAGTTGTTCTCGCGCATGATCTCGAAGGCCCTCACGACCACCTCGGGCCACTCCTCAGGCCTGAAGGGCTTCACCTTCCCGCGCATGTGGAGGTCTATCATGTGGGGGCTGCCGGTCTCTATGCCCGTCTGGCCGCTGGCCCATCGGTGTTCGTCAGCGCCGAGGAGCGGGGTCATCTCCTCCACCAGGTCGGGCGCTGCTGCCACGGAGCTGAGGGCGAAGTGCG
>CAZPDR010000188.1:0-2093 GCA_964585495.1 uncultured Candidatus Bathyarchaeia archaeon | reverse complement strand
GGCACCGTCCGCGGCATGGGCCCCGGCGTGGCCGAGCTGGAGTTCGAGGAGCGCCCCAGCGAGCCAATAGTGGTCCTCATGGCCGACAAGAGCTCCGTGGGCGCCTGGAACCTGCCCCTCTTCCGCATCTTCGCCGACCCCTTCTGCACGGCTGGCCTGGTGATAGACCCGAGCATGCACGATGGCTTCCGGTTCCGCGTCATGGACGTGATAGAGGGCACCTACGTGGACCTGGACTGCCCGGAGGAGATGTATGACCTCCTGGCCCTCATAGGCAACCCGCACCGCTACGTGATAGAGCGCGTCTTCCGCAAGGCAGATGGCATGCCCTGTGCCGTCACGAGCACGACGGTGCTCAGCCTCATAGCAGGCAAGTATGTGGGCAAGGACGACCCCGTGGCGCTCATAAGGGTGCAGCACGGCCTGCCAGCCCTGGGCGAGGTCCTAGAGGCCTTCGCCTTCCCGCACCTCGTGCCGGGGTGGATGCGCGGCAGCCACTACGGCCCCTTAATGCCCGTGAGCCAGAGGGATGCGAAGTGCACGCGCTTCGATGGGCCTCCGCGCGTCCTAGCGCTCGGCTTCCAGGTGAAGGAGGCCACCCTCATAGGCCCCGTGGACCTCTTCGATGACCCAGCCTTCGATTACACGAGGGCCATCGCGAACCAGATAGCCTCCTACATGCGTGCCCACGGCCCCTTCGAGCCCCACAGGCTCCCGCCCGACCAGCTCGAATACACCACCCTGCCGCAGATACTGGAAAAGCTGAAGGCCAGGTTCAAGAAGGCCAGCGAGTAGGCGGAAAAGGACCCGCAGGTCGGTGCCTGCCATGCGAGGCATCGGCACGCCGCTCATACTGGTGAACTTCAAGGCCTTCAGGGAGGCCACGGGCCGAAAGGCCGTCCAGAAGGCCAGGATAGCGGAGAAGGTGAGCGAGGAATACGGCATCTGCATCATAGTGGCCCCCTCCTTCGTGGACATAGCGCCCGTGGCCCAGGAGGTCTCCATACCCGTCTTCGCACAGCACGTGGACCCCGTGGGCCCAGGCCCCAGGACCGGCCACGTGCCCCCCGAGCTGGTGAGGGAAGCCGGGGCCGTGGGCACGTTGCTCAACCACGCTGAGAAGAAGCTCAACTTCCTAGAGGCCATAGCAGATGCCATCTACCTCTGCCGCAAGGTAGGCCTGCTCACGCTCGTCTGCTGCGACAAGGTGCTGGCCTGCCGCCTGGTCGTGCACCTGGGGCCAGATATGTTCGCCTTCGAGCCACCAGAGCTCATAGGCACGGGCAAGTCCGTCTCCGTGGCCCAGCCCCACACGCTCAGGAGGGCCATGCTCACGGCCAAGCAGGTGAGGCCCGACATCATAGCCCTCTGCGGCGCGGGCGTGAGCTGCGGCAGCGATGTGAGCGCGGCCCTGAGGCTGGGGGCCGAGGGCGTCTTGGTGGGCAGCGTGGTTACCTCTCCCGAGTTCGACCGAATTCTGGCCAACATGGCCGAGTCAGCCCTGAGGGCCTGGGAGGAGAGGGAGAAGGAAGGCCTGGGGGAGGACTAGACTTGAAGGTGATGGCAGCCTGCCTCCCCTGCATGGTCCACCGGGCCTACCGGGAGGCCTGCCACGCCACGGAGGACCAGGAGCTCCGCATGAAGGTCATGGTGGAGGTGGCCAAGCTCCTCGCCCGGGAGTTCAGGCCAGACGCCGTGCCAGCCATAGTGGGCACGTATAGGGACAGGCTGATCAAGGAGCTCACGGGCAATCAGGACCCCTACAAGGCCGTGAAGGAGGCCAGCAACCGGGCTGCGCTAGAGCTGGTGCCCTGGGCTGAGCGCTACATCGCCTCCGCGGCCGGGCCATTTGAGCGGTTCAGGCGGGCCGCCCTCTGCGCCATCGTGGGGAACGCCATGGAGTTCGACATACTAGGCCATCGGTTCCGCGTGGAGGACCTGGCGGACATGCTGGCGAGCGCGGAGCACAACCTGGGCATAGACCACCTCAGGGCCATCTATGAGGTGGCCAGGAGGGCGCGGGAGGTGCTCTACCTGACCGACAACGCGGGCGAGATAGCCTTCGACGTGCTCCTCGTCCGGGAGCTCCGGGC
>CAZPDR010000187.1:0-2113 GCA_964585495.1 uncultured Candidatus Bathyarchaeia archaeon | reverse complement strand
CCCTGGTGGTCAAGCTGGCCAAGGAGGGGCACCCGCCCAGCATGATAGGCATCATCCTGCGCGACCAGTATGGCATCCCGCTCGTGAAGCCCATCACGGGCAAGTCCATAACCCAGATACTGCGCGAGCACGGGCTAGCCAGGCCCATACCGGAGGACCTGGAGAACCTGCTGCGCAAGGCAGCTCGCATCGCGGCCCACCTGGAGAAGCACAGGAAGGACTACCACAACAAGAGGGCGCTGCAGATCGTGGAGGCCAAGATCCACAAGCTGGCCAGGTATTACAAGCGCAAGGGCATCTTGCCGCCCGATTGGGAGTATAAGCCGAGGGCTGGCGCCTTCGGCTGAAGGTGGCATGTCATGGCCGTGAGCCTAGACCGATTTGGCCTTGAGGGCTTCTTCAGGATGGCCAGGAGGGCAGCCGAGTTCATCAGGAGGTGGGCTGAGCGAGGCGATGTCATCACCGTGGTCTCGCACGTGGACGCTGATGGCATAACGGCCGCGGGCGTGGTGGGCGCCTGCCTCTACCGCCTCGGGGTGCCCTTCAGGATCCACATAGTCCCCTGGCTGGACGAGGACAAGATATCCGAGCTCGCCTCCGAGGCCAGCGGTCCCATCGTCTTCACGGACATAGGGAGCTCCTACATGGACTCCCTGGCCCGCGGCCTGGGCACGAGTGAGGTGCTGGTGCTGGACCACCACCCGCCCACGGGCACGCCCCCGCCCGGCTGGGTGGAGGTGAACCCGCACAACCACGGCCTAGAGGGCTCCAAGGACGTGAGCGGGGCGGGCGTGGCCTACTTCGTGGCCCGCGAGCTGGACCCGGGCTTCAAGGACCTGGCTCCCCTGGCCGTGGTGGGCGCGATAAGCGATGTCCAGGACTGCTTCCCGGGCAGGGAGCTCCGCGGCCTCAACGAGCTCATAGTGAAGGACGCCGTGGAAGCTGGCCTGCTGGAGGTAGCCCACGACCTGGTCTTCTACGGCCGCGAGACCAGGCCGGTGCACAAGGCCATGGCCTACACGACCACGCCCTTCATACCAGGCATAACCTACCGGGAGGACAACTGCCTGGCCGTCCTGGCGAAGGCTGGCGTGGAGGTGAAGGTGAACGGCCGCTGGAGGGCCGTGAGGGACCTGACCGAGGAAGAGAAGCGCAGGCTCCTCGATGCCCTGGCTGCCTTCTTGGCCGCGAGCGGGCACCCGCCCGACCTGGTGAAGGAGCTGGTGGGCGCGGTTTACACGCTCGTGAGGGAGGAGCCCTGGACGCCCCTGAGGGATGCCCGCGAGTTCGGCTCCCTCCTGAACGCCTGCGCCCGCATGGAGAGGCCTGACCTGGGCGTGGCCGTCTGCCTGGGCGACCGGTCGAGGGGGCTTGAGGAGGCCATGAGGACCCTGGAGGAGTATAGGAGCACCCTGGCCAAGCTGGTGGTGAAGGTCCAGAGCGAGCCCGGCATGATGGAGGAGCGCGAGCACATAATCGTCCTCCACGGCCGCGATGAGGTGAGCGACAGGATCGTGGCCGCCCTATCGTCCATCATCTCCTCGGGCATGGTGGGCACGAGGAAGCCGCTGGTGGCCTATGCCTTCTCGGAGGACGGCGAGTGGGCCAAGGTATCCGCCCGCCTCCCGCCCACGAGGCCTAAGGTGAACCTGGGGGCCGTGCTGAGGGAGGCAGCCTCCCGCTGCTCGGGCCAGGGAGGAGGGCACGATGTGGCAGCAGGTGCCCGCGTGCCCGTGGAGAAGCTGGAGGAGTTCCTGAGGACCGTGGAGGAGCTGGTGAGGAGGCAGCTCTCGCCTTGAGGCCCGCGCCAGAGGCCCATTTGAGGCTGGTCTTCAGGAGCGAGGAGGAGGCGAGGGCCATCTACGAGGCCATCAGGCCTGATAACGAGCTCCTGCCGAGAGGCCTGAGCATAGAGGGCGCCCTCTCGGGCCGCGTGGTGGAGCTCCACGTGGTGTGCGAGAGGGGGCTGGAGAGCCTCTGGGCCACGCTGGACGATTTGCTGGCCTGTGTTCAGGCAGCCGAGAGGGCGCTGGAGCAGGTGAAGCAAGGCCAGAACGGCCCGGAGGGTGGTGGGCCGGCCCGGATTTGAACCGGGGACCTCCGCCGCGTCAGG
>CAZPDR010000186.1:0-2130 GCA_964585495.1 uncultured Candidatus Bathyarchaeia archaeon | reverse complement strand
TGTAATGCCGATAGGGCCATGAGGGTGGCGAAGCTGGCCCGGGATGTGCCCGAGCTGGAGCCCTACCTGACCGATGTGCCTCTTGAGGTCAACCAGGCCATAGACGAGGGCAGGCGCGTGCTGCTGGAGGGCACTCAGGGCACCTTCCTCTCGCTCTACCACGGCACCTACCCGTATGTTACCTCCAAGGACGTTACGGCCTCGGCCATCTGCTCCGACGTTGGCGTGGGGCCCACCAGGGTGGACGACGTCATAGTGGTCTTCAAGGCCTACGTAACGCGCGTGGGACGCGGCCCCCTTCCGGGCGAGCTGAGCCAGGAGGAGGCGGAGCAGAGGGGCTGGGCTGAGGTGGCGTCTGTTACGGGCCGGAAGAGGAGGGCGGCTCCCTTCAACTTCGAGCTGGCCAGGAGGGCGGTGATGCTGAACGGGGCCACGCAGGTGGCCCTCACGAAGATAGACGTGCTCTTCCCGGAGTGCCGGGGCGCTAGGGATTTTGAGGAGCTCCCCCGAGAGGCCCGTGATTTCGTGGCCCGCATCGAGGAGGAGCTGAAGGTGCCCGTGGGCCTCATAGGCACGGGCCCCGATGTCTTCGAGATAGTGGATAGGCGTGATGAGCTGGGCCTCAAACGGTAGTGCGAAAGGCTAAAAGGTCTCGCTACCAGCCCAGGGGAAATGCGGGCCCGGAGGAGGCCGAGCACCATCAGGACCGCCCTCATAGGCTTGCTGTTGGGCTTGGCCCTAGGCCTCCTCCTCGGCTACGAAATCGGGCGCATGGCCGGGCCGGGCAAGGCAGCTCTTGAGATACTCATGGTCTATGGCTCTGAGAAGCAGGCATGGATAGAGGCCGTGGTGCCCGACTTCGAGCGCGAGTATGAGGAGCGCACGGGCACCTCCATCCGCGTGGTCTGCGTGCCCATGGGCTCGGGCGAGTCCATGTATCAGATCATCTTGGGCCAGCTCAAGCCCGTGGTGTGGAGCCCCGCCTGCTCGCTCTGGATTCCCTTGGCCAACAAGCTCTGGGCCGAGGAGCACCCTGGCTCAGGCCCCCTCGTGCCTGAAGGTGCCTGGCACCCGCTCGTCTCCTCCCCCCTCGTCATCATCACCTGGTCCCACCTGCAGGAGAGCTGGCACCTCGCGAGCCTGAGGGACCTGAGGGAGCTGGCCGTCTCCGAGCGCGGCCGGGAGGTGCGCTTCGCTCACACGGACCCCTCGCTCTCCAACTCGGGCCTCATGTCCGTCATGTTGGAGCTCCTGGCCGCCATCAGGGCGCTCTACCCGCCCGGCAAGGCGCCCCCCGAGCTCACGGTCGAGGACATGGAGGACCCAGCCGTCAAGGCCTGGATAAGCAGCCTTGAGGCCAGGGCAGTGGCCTACCCCAGCAGCACGGGCTGGCTGGTGGGCGATATGGTGTCCAGCGGGCCGGAGAAGATCAACGTGGTCCTGGCCTACGAGAACCTCGTGATCCTTGAGAACCAGGCGGCCGGCAGGAGGCTCCTGGTGGCCATTTACCCAGAGGAAGGCCTGCTGATGAGCGATCACCCCTTCTGCATTCTCAACGCTCCCTGGGTCAGCCCGGAGCAGAGGGAGGCAGCCCGCGCCCTCCTGGCCTACCTGCTCAGGGCCGATGTGCAAGCGAAAGCCATGCGCTACGGCTTCAGGCCCGTGAACGAGAGCGTGGAGCTCGACACCACCATCTTCAGCCCGGAGTGGGGTGTGCTGCCGGACCCGCCTGTCAGGGTGCTGAGCACGGAGGTAAGCGGCGATGTGGTCTTGCTCCTGCCGGATCTCTGGATGGCCTGTAGGCCGTGAGGAGGTGCTGGGGCTTTGGGGCTGGATGTGAGGAAGCTAGAGCGTCTCCTTTCCAAGCGTGCCTGTCGGCTGGCGGGTGATGCGATCGCCCTGGCCTTCTTCGCGCTCGTGGTGCTCCTCCCGACCGTCTTCCTCTTCGCCTACGTGGCCTTGCGCTGGGATGAGGTGTGCTACTTCGTGTTCGAGAACCCCGTGGCAGGCGATATGCGCTGGAGGCGGATGCTCAGGGCCATCGGGCTATCCTTCGAGATCGCAGCCCTCGCCACCTTCATAGACCTGGTGGTGGGCATTCCCATCGCGCTCCTGCTGGCCCGCTACGAG
>CAZPDR010000185.1:0-2147 GCA_964585495.1 uncultured Candidatus Bathyarchaeia archaeon | reverse complement strand
GAGGGCTGCGATGTGCTCGCCTTCACGGAGGACAGCCCCACGGTCATAGAGGTCTGCCAGGAGTATTACGAGCGCGGCCAGCCCGTCTACAGCTTCGCCCACTACAGCCCCATGTATAAGTATGGCCCTGACGTGGTGGTGAGCGGCCAGCTCGTGCACTGGGAGGTCATCTACGCGGACATCATAGCCAAGGTGGCCTCGGGCGTCTACACGACCGAGAACTTGGCCACCGTGGACTACTGGTGGATGTTGCACGAGGGCGCCGTGGAGCTGGGCTGCGACTTCGGCATGCCCATCAACCCGGAGTTCGAGGACGACCTGAAGGCCGTGAAGGTAACGGACAAGCTCACGGGCGAGGAGGTGAGCGTCTACGACCTGGTGTTCAGGCGCCTTGAGATCATGAAGAGCGAGGTGCCGCACGCTCAGGTCATCGTGGGCGGCGAGATCGTTTGGACGAAGCCCGAGATCACCTTCGACCCCTTCATGGGCCCGCTCCGCGACCAAGACGGCACGCTCCGGGTGCCAGCTGGCGACAGGCTTGGCCACGATGACCTCTGGACCATGATGTGGTTCGTGGAGTGGGTGGTGGGCACAATACCGCCCACCTCCTGAGCGAGCGCGCCGTGCCCACATCCATCTTTTTATGCCCTCACCCGTCCTAAGGTGGTGAGGAGGGGTGGCCCCGGGGAAGGCGCCTGCCCAGCTCGGGCGTCCGCCTCTAGTCAAGATGATAGGTATCACCAAGCGCTTCCCCGGCGTGGTGGCGAACGACCACGTGAACTTCGAGCTCAGGGCCGGGGAGGTGCACGCCCTCCTGGGCGAGAACGGGGCTGGCAAGACCACGCTCATGAACATCCTCTACGGCCTCTACAGGCCAGATGAGGGCCGCATCCTAGTGGAGGGGCGTGAGGTCCACATAAGGGGGCCGAGGGATGCCATAGAGCTGGGCATAGGCATGGTCCACCAGCACTTCAGGCTCGTGCCCACCCTCACCGTGGCCGAGAACATAGCCCTCAGCCTGCGGGAAGCGGGCCTCCTCTTCCCGGCCAAGAAGGTGGAGCCCCTGATAGAGGAGGTGGCGAACTACTACGGCCTGAAGGTGGACCCGGGCGCACGCATCTGGCAGCTCTCCGTGGGGGAGAGGCAGAGGGTGGAGATACTGAAGCTCCTCATAAGGGACGCGAAGATACTCATCTTGGACGAGCCCACCACCGTGCTCACGCCCAAGGAGAGGGAGGAGCTCTTCAAGGTCATGCGCAAGCTGGCCTACGAGGGGCGCGGCATCATCTTCATCACGCACAAGCTGGACGAGGTCTTCCGGGTGGCCGACCGCGTTACCGTGCTGAGGAAGGGGCGCGTGGTGGCCTCTGGTCTGCCCACCCGCTCCGCCACGCCAGCCCAACTGGCAAGGCTCATGGTTGGCTACGAGCTCAAGCCCAGGCCCCGGACGCGCCCAGGCCGTCTAGGCCGCGTGGTGCTTGAGGTCAGGGAGCTGAGCGCCCTCAACGACCGCGGCTTCATGGCCGTGAGGGACGTGAGCTTCCAGGTGCGCAAGGGCGAGATATTCGGCATAGCTGGCGTGGCCGGGAACGGGCAGAGGGAGCTCGTGGAGGTCATAGTGGGCCTGAGAAAGCCAGCAAGCGGCCGCGTGCTCATAGATGGCGTGGACGTAACGGGGCGCTCGCCAGCCCACCTGGCCAAGATGGGCGTGGCCTTCATACCGGAGGACCGGGCACGCTACGGTGTCGTGCCGGACCTGAGCGTGGCCGAGAACCTCATATTGCGCGTTTACAGGGAGCGCCGCTTCAGGCAAGGCCTCTTCCTAGACCTGCAGGCCGTGAGGGAGTGGTCTGAGAAGCTGGTGGCCGAGTTCGGCATCGTTACGCCAGATGTGGACGCGCCTGCTGGCTCCCTCTCGGGCGGGAACGTGCAGAGACTCATCCTGGCCCGGGAGCTCTCCACTAGGCCGAGGCTCCTCGTGGCCTCACATCCCACGCACGGCCTGGACGTGGCCGCCACGGAATACATACGCTCCCTTCTCCTGGAGCAGAAGGAGAGAGGCGTGGCCATCCTGCTCGTGTCCGAGGACCTAGACGAGATCATGGAGCTCAGCGACCGCATAGCCGTCATGCGCGAGGGCCGTATAG
>CAZPDR010000184.1:0-2148 GCA_964585495.1 uncultured Candidatus Bathyarchaeia archaeon | reverse complement strand
CTGAGCTCCTCAGGCCCGACGGGAGGCCGCGTGGTAAGGCCCTCTGATGGCAAGGAGCCGCGGAGCGTGGTCTTCATCACCTGCGTGGGCTCAAGGGACGTGAGGGCGAACCCTTACTGCTGCCGCATAGGCTGCGCCGTGGCCGTGAAGCAGGCCGTCCTGCTGAAGGAGCGCCTCAGCCCTGGCGCTGAGATCTACATCTGCTTCATGGACATGCGCACCTACGGGCGCGGCCTGGAGGAGTTCTACGCGAAGGCACGCGAGGAGGGCGTGAAGTTCATCAGGGGCTCGCCAGGCGATGTGGAAGCCCTGCCTGACGGGCGCCTGAGGGTGGTCGTGCTGGACCAGAGCACGGGCAAGCTCCTGGAGATCCTGGCCGACCTGGTGGTCCTCGTGGTGGGCCTCCTGCCTTCCCCGGGCCTGGAGGAGCTGGCCGGCCTCCTGAAGGTGCCCCTCGGCCCAGATGGCTTCCTCCTGGAGGCGCACCCGAAGCTGAGGCCCGCTGAGGCCCCGCACAAGGGCATCTTCATGGCGGGTGCCTGCCAAGGGCCAAAGGACATCGTGGAGACCACAGCGCACGCTGGAGCAGCAGCCGTGAAGGCAGCGGCCATGCTCCTGAAGGGCTACGTGCTCGCGGAGCCCTTCGTGGCCACGGTGGACGAGGCCCGCTGCCGCGGCTGCGGCCGCTGCGAGGAAGTGTGCGAGTTCGGCGCGATAAGCGTGGTGGAGCGCGAAGGGCGCCTGGTGGCCCAGGTGAGCGAGGCCCTCTGTGCTGGCTGTGGCGCCTGCTCCGTCCGCTGCCCAACGGGCGCCGTCAGGGTGAGGGGCTTCTCGGGCCGCCAGATAAGGGCGCAGGCGGCCGTGGCCGCGAGGTGAGGAGCCGTGTGCGCTTCCCAGGCCTCAAGCCTCACGGACCTCATGACCATGGCCAAGCCCAGCGAGGAGCTGGCCCGCAAGCTCGCGCCCCTCCTGGCCAAGCTGCCGGATGCCTGCCTCCAGTGCGCCCGCTGCACGTCGGGCTGCACGGCCTTCAAGCTCCTGGAGCTGAAGCCGCACGAGATAGTGGCCAACGCGAGGCTTGGCTTCCTTGAGGAGCTGGTGTCCTCCAAGATCATCTGGGATTGTGCCCTCTGCCTGAAGTGCGTGGAGAGGTGCCCCCAGGGCGTGGCGCCTGCCGAGCTCATCTTGGCCCTGAGGAACGAGGCGATGAGCAAGGGCCTTGAGGTGCCGGAGGGGTTGAGCTCCATGCTCATGTCCATCATGGAGCGCGGCCTTGCCTTCGAGCCCAGGAAGGCGGTGGCCAAGGACGGGCGCGCCTACGGCCGCGAGGACGTAGGGCTCCCGCCCGTGGAGGTGGGCCTCAGCGAGGGAGCGCTCATGGTCCTCATGGAGCTCCTCGGGGGTGGGTGAGGTGAGCTCGGGTGGCCTTTGCGTCTTCTGGGGCTGCCGCGCCCTCTCGGGCGACCTGGCCTTCGAGCTGTCCACCCGCAGGCTGCTTGAGGCCCTCGGGGTAGAGCTCTCGGACCTGAGGGGGCAGGCCTGCTGCGGCGAGCCGGTAAGGAGCTTGAGCGTGAAGGCCTCCTGCTACATGGCCCTCAGGCTCCTGGCCCTGGCGGCCAGGGAAGGCCACAGCGAGCTCTTCGTCCCCTGCTCGAAGGGCTACTACATGATGAAGTGGTCTCAGGAGCTCCTGGCCCGCTCCAGCGAGGTGAGGGAGGCTGTCGAAAAGGCGTTCTCGTCGGAGGGATTGGAGCTATCGGCTCTGGCACGCCCCCTCAGCCTGCTCGACGTGCTCCACGGGCTGATAGGGCCTGAGCGCATAATGAGGGCCAGGGAGCGCGTGCTGAGGTGGCGCGTGGCGCTTCACCCGGGCTGCTACCTGCTCCGCTCTGGCCAGGCAGCCGATGTGCTCGATGCTCTGAAGGCCCTGGTGAGGGCTGCTGGCCTGGAGGCGCCCTACTACCCGGGCATGATAGATTGCTGCGGTGGCACGTTGGAGGCAACGCGCCCGGATGCTGCTCTCACGCTAGCGGGTGCCAAGCTCAAGGCTGCCTGTGAAGCGGGCCTCAAGTGCTTGGTGGTGGCCTGCCCCGCCTGCTTTGCCATCCTCGATGGCCGCCAGGAGGACGCCCTAGCGGCTGCTGGCGG
>CAZPDR010000183.1:0-2167 GCA_964585495.1 uncultured Candidatus Bathyarchaeia archaeon | reverse complement strand
CAGCTCAGCCATGCCTCCACGACCTCCGCTGCCTTCATCACGGCTTCCACGGGCGATTCCACGACTGTAACCACGTCCTCTGGTAGGAGGGCAAGCGCCTTGGCAGGCACATCGCCTACGGCGAAGACCCTCAGGTCCTTCACGAGGCCTGAGTCCAACGCGGCCTTGAGAGCGCCCGCGCTCTCACCAGCATAGTCCTTGAAGAAGCCATGGACTAAGTTGGGCAGGGGCTGCTTGGCCACAGCACAGATGAGCTCCGTGGTCAGCATCACGGGCAGGGCGCGCGAGCTGGCAGCACCAAAGCGGCCGGTGAGCAGATCCGCTAGGGCCAGCATAGCGGCCTTGGCCCTCAGCTTGCGCTCATCCGGGCCTATGACGGGCTCCACCGGGTTCGCTAGGGGCACGCCCACGTAGGCCAGGTCCATCGTGCAGGCGAAGCCGTAGAGGCCACTTGCATACTCGCGCTTGAAGACCATCATGGCCTCCTCTGCCTGTATCTTGCCCTCCGGCGCTAGGACAACCCTGTTGTGCGTAATGGCCGCGTATTCGGCCCTCAGGTCCTCGACGGGCAGCATGAACGCGAACTTCACTATGCTCTCGCGACGTATCTGCTGGTCTGGCTGGAGGAAGCCGTGCAGGTCCTCGATCGCGCACCGCCTGATGAAACCCTCCTCCGTTTCCACATCCTTGTCCGGCGACCTGAACATCACGAAGCGGCGGCAGAAATCGCAGAGGCCCTGGTAGCCCGCCTCCACCAGCCGCTCCACCGTCTTGACCGCGTGCCAGTGCTTCAGCATGTTGCCCGACACGACCACGTCCTCGGCTATCTCGTAGGGCTTGCCGGGGTCGCCCGTCCTGCGCACGATATACATCTTGGAGAGGGCCATGTAGTTGCCCACGGCCCCCTCCGCGTTCGCGCTGTGGAGGTTCACGATGGCCCGGCCGGTTACGCGCACATACGTCATGGCCTGCTCACCCTCCTGGGCTCAGGGTGTAGTAAGGCGAAGGAGGCCACGAGGGAGCCCACCACGCGGGGTGCCCTCTCGCTGGCCGTGGCCAGCTCCACGAGCTCCTTCAGGTCCCTGTGGTCCACCTCAAAGTCCTCGGGCTGCCCGCTCATCTGGAGCTCCCCTTTCTCCAGGCCTTCCTTCAGCTTGTCCATCACCCTGTCCTTGACGCGGGCTGCCTCGTAGAGCGCGTCCTGGAACTCCCTCAGGTCGCGGCAGCGGGCCAGCTTGTCGAAGAGGGAGAGGTTGCCCTCGATGACCTTGTAGGCAGCGAGGTAGCGGGTCCAGCGGTCGAGCGCGCGGCCCCTGGCGGTCAGCAGCTGCCTCGCGATGTCTAGGAGCTCCACATGCCCCATCTCCACCACCCGCCTCTAGCTGATCTGGTAGTGCTAATAAGCCTTTCGCTGCACGGATGAGAAGTTCATTATCTAGGAAGTGCAATTATCTGCAACATTACTCCGCATTCCTCAGCATGAGCCCTAGATCCGTTATCTTGAATGCCCCATCCACGCGCTCGACCAAGCCTACCTCGGCCAGGCTCTTGAGGTGCCTGTAGATGGTGCTCCTCTCCAGATCGCCTATCAGGCCAGCCAGATCGCCTATCCTGTAGGTGCTGCCGGGACGCATGAAGTCTAGGACCTTCAGCTTGCGCTCACTGACCCTCGGCCCCAGAGCGGCCGCCAAGCGTGGTATCTTGAGGGCCTCTCCCCTCCCTTCCAAGAATACCTCTACCTCCGGGACTTGCTCCCACTTAGTGGTCAGGTAGGCCACGAACACCGCCAATATGAGGGCCCTCATGCCCCCGGTCAGGGAAATCTTCACGCGCCTCTCCCTCAGGCCGGTAAATACATTCTTCACTTGCAACACGGCCGACGTAAAATCGCTCAGATCTATGACGAGCCTGCGCAAGCTCACGTCTCTGAGTTTCATCATGCTAAAGATGTTTTGAAGCTCCCTCCAGGCCCTCTCGGCCCTCTCATCCTTGAAGCTAGGCGCGAACACCACGATCTCAGCACCCGGCTCAAAGCCTTCGGCGGCATTCGCGGCCATGGCGCTTACGAGCGGGCCGGGCTCGAATCCTAACGTCATCACGAGCGCATCTATCAAACTCGCAGCCCCCAACCCTAGAACCTGAGCTTCCTTATTAGACCTTTCTGCAT
>CAZPDR010000182.1:0-2177 GCA_964585495.1 uncultured Candidatus Bathyarchaeia archaeon | reverse complement strand
TTGACAGGACCCTAAGGCTCATAGAGGCAAGCCTCCCCCTCTTCGGGAGCGCCTCTTTCTCGCTCAGGCCTGGCGAGTCCTGGCTCTTCGCGGCCAGGGGCAGGCTGCTGGGCGAGGAGAAGGTCAAGGGCGTGTTCTACATGACCGACCAGCGCATCCTCTTCGAGGCACATCGCGAGGTCGTGGTGAAGCGCGTCTTCCTCATCTTCGCCCAGAAGCGCGTGGAGCGGGAGCCCCTCGTGGATCTGCCCTATGAGCTGGTGGACTCCATAAGCAAGGGCATAGTGGGCCTCTTGGCCGGTTATGGCATCAGGATAGCGGCCCCAAGGGCTGGCCTTGAGGAGCTCGTGATAGACCTGAGGGGCGAGGAGGCGGACTTCGTGCTGAGGGCCTTCGATTACGTGCGCTCGGGGAGGGCGGCCGCCGATAAGGCCAAGGCGTGAGCAGGGCGCGTGGCCTCTGTCGTGCTCACGGGCGTGAGCGACAGGACGTTCTCTAGGCCACGGGGGCGGCTAGGGGGCGGCATAAGTCTTATAACGTATCTGGGCACCCGGCCCTGGGAGGAGAGCGCATATGGAGCCCAAGGTGGCCATAAACGGCTTCGGCCGCATCGGCAGGCTGCTCTTCAGGGCCGCCCTGGAGCACGACATCCCCGTGAACTTCGTGGTAGTCAACGACCTGGCGCCGCCCGAGGCCCTGGCGCACCTGCTCCAGTACGACACGAACTTCGGCAAGCTGCCCTGGGAGGTGAAGGTCGAGGACAACGTAATGAAGGTGAAGAACTACGAGATAGAGATCATCAGCCAGCCCGACCCGGAGAAGCTGCCCTGGAAGGAGAAGGACATCTACGTGGTGGCCGAGTGCACCGGCATCTTCAGGGAGCGCGAGAAGGCGGAGAAGCACCTGAAGGCTGGCGCCCAGAAGGTCCTGGTGTCCGCGCCCATGAGACCTGCCACGGCCGCCGACCTCACCATCGTGCCCGGCGTGAACGACCAGCTCTACGATCCGGAGAAGCACACCGTCCTCAGCCTGGCCTCCTGCACGACGAACTGCATCGCGCCCGTCATGAAGGTGCTGGACGAGGCCTTCGGCATAGAGGCAGGCATCATGACCACCGTGCACGCGGTAACGAACGACCAGAGGCTGCTGGACCGCATCCACCGCGACATGAGGCGTGCTCGCGCGGCCCCCTGGAACATAGTGCCCACCACCACGGGCGCTGCTGAGGCAGCCGCCCTCACCTACACGCCCATGCAGGGCAAGGTAACAGGCATCGCCCTGAGGGTGCCCGTGCCCACGGTGTCCATCATCGACTTCACGGCCTGGCTGAAGACGGATGTAACGGTCGATGACGTGAACACCGCCTTCAAGGAGGCCGCTGAGAAGCCGCCTCTGAAGGGCATCCTGGCCTACACCGAGGAGCCCCTGGTCTCCAGCGACTTCAAGAAGTGCCCCTACTCGGCCGTGGTGGACGGCCTCTCCACGCGCGTCATGCCCTCGCCCAAGGGCCGGCTGGTGAAGGTGCTGGCCTGGTATGACAACGAGTGGGGCTACTCCTGCCGCATGGCCGAGTTCCTGAAGAAGATGTGCGATATGGCCAAGTGAGCGGCTAGAACCTCCACCCCCTAATTTATTTGGTCAGCATGAAGGTGCTCACATCTCCCGCTCTGCGCGGCAGGCTCAGAGTGAGCTGGGCGAGCGGTCATGGCTCCCCAAAGCTGGGGCTCATCACGGCCAGCCGAACGTGCGGTGGGCGCCTGATAAGGCTTATCTTAACGCCTCCCTAGCTAGGCCCCCGGGTGAGGGAGCATGGTGAAGTTCCTCACGCTAGATGACGTGGACGTATCCGGCAAGACCGTGATCGTGCGCCCCGACCTCAACGTGCCCATAGACCCGGCCACGGGCCAGATCTTGGACGACACGCGCATCAGGGAGCACGCCATCACCATCAAGGAGCTGGCCGAGAAGGGCGCTAAGGTCGTGGTCCTGGCCCACCAGGGCCGACCGGGCGAGCCCGAGTTCACGGAGAGCCTTGAGATGCACGCGAGGGCCCTTGAGAAGGCCATAGGCAGGCCCGTGAAATACGTGCACGACCTCTACGGCCCCGAGGCGAAGGAGGCCATCAAGGCCCTGAAGCCGGGCGAGGTGCTGGTGCTGAAGAACGTGCGCACCTTCCC
>CAZPDR010000181.1:0-2182 GCA_964585495.1 uncultured Candidatus Bathyarchaeia archaeon | reverse complement strand
GCTCACCTTCTCGGCCCTGAGGGTGCCCTCGCAGTCCACGAAGAGCGCCTTGTGGCCCATGCTGGCGCAGCTCACGGCCAGCTGGAGGGCGAGCGTGGTCTTGCCCGTCTCGGCCTCGCCGTAAACGAGCAGCACCGTGCCTGCCTCAAGCCCTCCGTCCAGGAGCTCGTCTATGGCCAGGCAGCCCGTGGGCACCACCAGCCTCCGCATGCTCTGCCCCGCCCCCCTCGGCCGTGGGATAAGCCTCCGCCTGCTGGGTGCGGCCTCAGCTTTTTAGGAGGAAGGGCGCGTGCAGTAGGGGGTGGATGAGGACGGCCAGGAAGGTGCGCAGCAGACACAAGCGGCTGGTGTCCTGTCCAAGGTGCGGCTTCACGTTCGACCTATCCTACGCCAGGACCTTCGCCTGCGCGGGCTGCCCCTCGCTCGTGCAGTGCTCCTTCATAAGGTGCCCCAGGTGCGGGCACGAGTTCCCATCGCCATACGTGCGCTGAGGGGGCCTGGCGGCCTTGGGCGTGCGTAGGGTCCTGCCGCTCAGGCTCAAGAGCGCGAGAGGCCTGGCCCTAATAGCTATCTGCCTGGCCGCGAGCTCGGCCCTGGAATACGCCTTGCTCTACTACGGCTTCCTGGCCCCCGGCCTGGAGGACACCTACGTCTGGAAGCTGGGCCTCTGGACGCAGGTCATCCCGGCCTTCTCCGTGGTGGCCCTCACCATCTCCTGGCTCCACCTCACCAGGAGCTTCTTCTACGAGCCTAAGAGGCCTGTTAAGCGTGCTAAGGCCAGGAGGAAGCGCAAGAAGCGCGGGAAGGGCAGGGGCCTCCGCCTCCAGCTGCCCGGCCTCAAGCCCATATCAGGGCCTCTCAGCTCCTTAAGGGCCAGGCTTGAGGAGCTCCTCGGCCGCCTGGGCATGGCCGCGCTGAGGGGGCTGGGCATCCTGATTCTCGGCGCCTGCATCGCCCTCATGACCGCTGCCATCCTGGCCTACTGGCCCGCCCTCGGCCACATCTCGGCCAAGGCCGTGGAGAGCTGCCCCTTCATGGCCTGGCTCATGTCCTCCCTGGATGGCCTCTCCAAGGCCGTGAGCTCCGTGGAGCAGCTCAGGTGGGCGGTGGACAAGCTCATGGAGGCCAGCATGGACATGGCCAAGGCCCTCAGGCCAGCGGCCAAGGCCATCTTGGAGGCAGACCCGCTCTACAAATACGCGGCCCTCCAGAACCTGGTGATCTGGTCCTCCGGCCTAGCGGCCCTGGCCTACAGGCGCCCGCCTATCAGGAGGCGTTAAAGGCCGGGAAGGCCACGCTCACAGAGAGCGTGGGGAGGGCAGATCTTGGCCGACAGGCCCAGGTTCGGACCTGCTGGCAAGCCCGTGGGCTTCAGAGGGAAGGCCGTGGATGTGCCAAGGTATCTCAGGAGCGAGGGCCTAGATGCCTTTGAGTTCCAGGCCGTCCGCTGGGGCCTCAAGCCCGGCATGAAGGAGGAGGACGCGAGAGCGCTGGGGGAGGAGGCCCGGAGGCACGACGTGCTCCTCTCCCTGCACGCCTCCTACTTCGTGAACCTCTGCGCTGACGGCGTCAAGCTAGACCAGAGCGTGAGGCGCCTCGTCATCTGCCTGGAATACGCGAGCTACATGGGCGCTTACGTGGTCGTCTTCCACCCGGGCTTCTACAAGGGCAAGCCGCCCAGCGAGGCCCTTGAGGGCTGCATAAGGGCCCTGAAGCGCGTGTTGGACGAGGCCTCTGTCATAAGCGGCCCCCTCCCGGCCCTAGGGCCCGAGACCACGGGCAAGCCGACCCAGCTCGGCAGCCTGGAGGAGATAATCGCCATCTGCGAGGCCGTGGAGAACTGCCGCCCCGTGGTGGACTGGGCCCACCTGCACGCCCGCGAGGGAAGGGGGTCCATCAGGGGCCGCGAGGACTACCTGGCCGTGCTGGAGCTCCTTGAGGCCCGCCTGGGCCCGGAGGCCGTGGAGGACCTGCACACGCACTTCACCCGCGTGGAGTTCTCGGCCAAGGGGGAGGTGAAGCACCACACCATGGCCGAGGAGGCCTACGGCCCCGACTTCGCCCCCCTGGCCGAACTCATAGCCGAGATGGGCCTGAGGCACGTGGTCATAAGCGAGAGCCCCATCTTGGACAGGGACTCCCTGGTGATGAAGAAGATGGTGGCGGATGCCTTCAGGCGCCT
>CAZPDR010000180.1:0-2183 GCA_964585495.1 uncultured Candidatus Bathyarchaeia archaeon | reverse complement strand
GCCAGCGCGCTTGAGGAGGCAGCTAGGAAGCTGAGGGAGGCCATGGAGGGCCTCTAGAAGAAATGAAAAACACACGGTTCGTGTCGCGTCTGTTAACCAGCGAAGGAAGCGCTATCAAGGAGCTATGTGCCGGTATTTTTCTCCGCCCAGACCTCAACCCCATATTACCCATCATATGAACGCACGTGTCAACCTCGCGTAAACACTCTGTAGTATAGCGTTGGATGACCTAGGAAGGAGTATGCTTTATCTAACACAAATCTCACTCCGATATCCTCTTCAGCGTGTCTTAAGGCCTGTTCAAGCGCTGTAATTAGCATTGAAGTAGCAACGGGCCTGCTCACGCGGCTAATTAAGCCGAGCATAAGCAAGGTTTTGAAAGTGAGCCTGAAGCATAGCCTCTTCTTCTTTTTATCAACCACGCACTTCCACTCCTTAGGTAGATACCTCTCCTTCAAGGTTGAAACCAACGATTCTAACTCCTCTATGCCCTCTAGTGGCATGCACTCAGATGGTGCACTCAATCTGTAACCACAATATGGGCAGAATCTCGCGTCGCCTGGGACCTCCCTTCCGCACTGCGGGCAGGACACGAAGCCCCCCAATGGCATGAGGTGATGACCTCATAAATCTTTCCCTTAATTAAGACAAGTTGAGGCAATCGCGGTTGAAAAGACTAAGCGAAAAAGTCATCCGCGAGATCGTTCACGAGGAAGAAAGCTCATATTGTTAACGCTGCCTCAGCAGCTCCACGAACCTGTTTAGGGCCGCGCCTACCTCGCCCACCTTCGGCCCGCCTCCCTGGGCGAATAACCGCTTGCCACTGCCCCCGCCCCCCAGCAGGCGCCCTAGCTCGCGGGCCATCTGGGCCGCGTCTAGGCCAGCCTCAAGGGCCTCCTCGCCCAGCTTCACCACGAAGCGGGCTGTCCTATCCCTGGCGAGCAGGAGGACGGTTGCTCTCGGCTCCTCCTCGCATACCCTGTTGGCCACCTCTATGAGGTATTCCTGGCTCACGGCCCCTAGGTCCGCCCTCACGGCCAGGAGGCCAGCCACCTCCTCCGCACGGGCCAGGAGGCTCCCGGCCTCAAGCCCCGCCATGCGCCTGTAGGCCCTTGCCAGCTCGCGCCTCGTCTCCTTGAGCTCCGCCACCGTCTCCTCCGCAGCTCTCACCACGTCCTTGACGGGCACGTTCAGCACGCGGGCCACGCTGGCTAAGGCTGCCTCCTGCTCCTGAACCGCCCTGAGGGCGTGCTCTCCGACAGCGAAGACCAGCCTCTCCACGCCATCCTGTATTCTCTCGGCCCTCAGGAGCTTTATCAGGCCTATCTCTCCCGTCCGAGAGCAGTGCGTGCCGCCACAGGCCTCCACGTCCCAGCCCGGCACCTCGACCACGCGGATGTCGCGGCCTGGCACGGCACCGCCCTGGTAGAGCCTGAAGCCATACTTGGCCTCCGCCTCCTCGCGCGGCATCCAGCGGGCGCTCACGGGCAGGTCGGCTCGGACCACCTGGTTCGCGAGGTGCTCTATGGCGTGGAGCTCCTCAAGCGTGAGGTGCCTGTAGTGCGTTATGTCGAGCCTTGAGTGCTCCACGCCCTTCTGGGCACCTGCCTGCCAGACGTGCTCGCCGAGCACGCGCCTAGCGGCCCCTAAGATGACGTGCGTGGCCGTGTGAGCCCTCATCAAATCGTGCCTTCGCTCCCAATCGAGCTGGCCCTTCACCACGGAGCCCTCTGGCGGAGCTGGCCCCTCTATCGCGTGGACTATCACGCGGCCCACGCGCCTCACGTCCACCACGCGGCAGGCGCCAGCCTCATGCCTCAGCTCGCCCGTGTCAGCAGGCTGACCACCGCCCTCCGGGTAGAAGGCCGTCCGGTCGAGGACCACGTAGCGGTCGGTCAGGACCTTGAGAACCCTGGCCTCGAACTCGCGCAGGTAGGGGTCCTCGTAGAAGAGCTGGCGGGTGGGCGGCAGGCTGGCCAGGTCCTCTTTCGCCAGCTCGGGGAGCTCCTCCTCGGCCTTAAGGGGGATGGCCACATGCCTCTCGGCCACCCTGGCGTAGAAGTCCTCGGGCACCTCGACCTCCAGGCCCTCGGCCTTAGCGGCCTCGGCCACTATCTCAGGCGGCAGGCCATGCGAGTCGTATAGCTCTATGAGCTTTTCCTCCGGCAGGGCCTTAAGGCCCT
>CAZPDR010000179.1:0-2187 GCA_964585495.1 uncultured Candidatus Bathyarchaeia archaeon | reverse complement strand
GGCATGACGGTGGCCATCTACACGGTCCGCGACCGCCTGCTCCTGGGCGAGGGCCTCATGCGCGATGTGGCCAGGCGCGTCCAGGCCCTCAGGCGCGACATGGGCTTCAGGCCCACGGACATCCTGGCCGAGGTGCACGTGTCCGGCCTCACGGGCGAGGACCTAGAGCTCCTAAGGCCGCACGTGGACACGCTGCGCTACCTGGTGCGCGCCCGCGAGGTGGAGCTCCACGCGGCCAGGCCGGAGGAGCTGGGGCCGGAGCTGGCGGGCCTGAGGTGGCGTGCCTATCGCGTGGACGGGCGGGAGGTCCACATAGCTATCAGGCATGGCAGCTGAGGCGTTCAAGGAGTAGGACAGGACCCCTCGTCCAGAAGCCTTATATGGCTCAGCCGGGCGGGGGATAGAGGTACCGGCATGTCTCTGTGCCTGCTGAAGAGCTGGGCCAGGGATTGGAAGCGCACCACCTCCATAGCCCTCGGCATCGTGTTGGCCGTCTCCCTCCTCGTGAGCATGAACGTGAGCGCGAGCGCCACCGCGGCCGAGCTGCTGGAGGCATCTCTCAGCAGGGTGCTGGCCGACGTGATGGTGAGATACCATGATATGGTCCATCGGACGCAGGTGAGCGAGGCCCTGCTGAGCGTGGGTGCCGTAGAGGAGGAAGTGGCCATGATAAGGCTCCAGATACCCTTCGCCCCCCTCGTCCTGCTCGTGAACGGCGAGCCCGTCAAGCCCGAGGACCTATGGTTCGTGATGCTCGTGGGCATACCGCCTGAGCCCACGGACAGGCTGGAGCTCGTGGTGAGGGAGGGCGCCTGGAACCTATCGGCCTACAGCGCCATCGCGGTGGCCAGCCCCCTCGTGGAGGTAAAGCCGGGGGATGAGCTCGTGCTCCAGGCGAACGTATCTACCACCATAGGCCGGGGCCAGGCGCTCAACCTGACCTCGCCAGCCCTCCGGGTCTCCGCCGTCGCATCACCTACCGACGAGACCATATACCTCATGTTCGGGGGAGGATACGTCCCCCTGATCATGAGGCGCTCCTTCGTCTACTTCGAGATCACCCACCACTACCTCATCCTCTGCGTGAGCTATGAGACCCTCTTGAGCTTCAGGGAGGAGCTTGAGCAGGCGATGGAGGAGCTCCCCATCCCAGGCAGGCCCTTCGTGCTCAACGTGGATGTCATCCACTATGCCTGGGTGGATAGGGACGAGCTCATAGATGTCTGGAACCTAGATGCCACCGAGGAGCGCCTTGAAGAACTCAGGACGGACTTGGAGAAGGCCATCTCAGCCCACGTTGCGAACGCTACCTCCCCGACCGAGGTGCCGCCCGCCCTGCTGGTGCGCGTAGAAGTGCCCCTCCTGTGGGCTATATCGGACGTGAAAGGGCTCTTGAACACTGTGAAGTTCGTAGCGGGCATCTTCTCCCTGCCCGTGTTCCTCCTCTGCTGGTATCTCGCCCTGACGGCTGGCTACCTGGTGTCGAGCGCCAGGAGGCGCGAGATAGGCCTGCTGAGGACGCGGGGTGTTTCCTCAAGGCGCGTCTTCGCTACCTACCTAGGCGTCTCGGTCCTCCTGGGCCTGGGAGGCAGCTTCCTCGGCATCTTCGCTGGCATGGGCTTGAGCCTGCTCTACCTCTCCCTCACGGGCCTTGGGGGCGTGCCCTGGTGGAAGCTGCTCGCTAATGTGTTCTCACCCGAGCTGCTGAGCATGGAGCTGGGCATAGGCACCTCCCTGTGCGTCCTAGCGGCCATCAGGCCTGCCAGGCTCGCGGCCAAGCTCTCGCCCTTGGAGGCAGCGAGGGAATACGTGGAGGCCGAGGCCGTGGGCGAGTGGAAGCCCGGGAAGCTCACCCTGTTGGCCCTAGCGCTCGGCTCAGTGAAGATAGGCGAGTGGCTGGCAGGCATAGACATGGTGGAGGTCCTGAAGAACGCGCCGCCCATGCCTTTCTTCCTCAGCGTGGCCCTCTACATCTGGACCTTCTTCGATGTGATCGTGCTCACCTTCCTGGGCCCCCTCCTCTTCGTCTACGGCCTCACCAGGGTGATCACGAGGAGCAGCAAGCGCCTCTACGAGGTCGCGAGCCTGCTGGCCCGGCCCCTGAGGGAGCTCAGGGAGCTTGTCTCGCGCAGCCTGGCCAGGAACCCGGCCAGGGCCTCAAGGGTAGCGCTGCTCATCTCGGTGGCG
>CAZPDR010000178.1:0-2217 GCA_964585495.1 uncultured Candidatus Bathyarchaeia archaeon | reverse complement strand
CACTGGGAGCTCCTGCTGAAGTGCTTTGAGCACGACCTCAGGTTCTCCAGGAAGGCCTTGGACGTCCTGGCCAGGCGCGTGAGGAACCCGCTGGCCAGGAGGATGGCCACATCCTACATAAACATGGGGATGGAGGTCATAGAGAAGGTCAGGGACGAGTTCGTGCGGGACCCCTACGCCCTCTTGGAGAAGGCAGCCCGTATCAACGTCTTCTCCGCCGGGCTGAGGGACCTCGTATCGCTCGCGCGCTGGGGCCTCCAGATGGCCGTGGCCCACATCGGGAGGGCCTGAGCAGCCTTCTCGGGTCGGGTGGGGGCAGGCTAGAGGCCGTGTGAGAGGCTGGCCCCGTCTTGGGCCGAGGCTGGCGAGCCTATCCGTGCCATGGGACGCTAATCCTTAATAAGCCCTGCTGAGGCGGACGTGGAGACAAGGGCAGAGAGGTGAATGGGTGGTGGCGATCACCGCGTCCGCGAAGCCTAGGAAGCAGCGCAAGGCACTCTACACCATGCCCCACCACCTGAGGCACAAGCTCCTGACGGCCCCCCTCTCGCGCGAGCTGAGGGAGAAGTATGGCTTCAGGAACTTGCCCGTCCGCACGGGCGATAGGGTGCGCGTGATGCGTGGCGATTACAAGGGCATAGAGGGCAAGGTCATCCGCGTGGACCGGGGGCGCGGGCGCGTTTACATAGACACCGTAACGCGCAAGAAGGTGGATGGCAGCACGGTGAACGTGCCCATCCACGCCTCCAAGGTCATGATAGTGGAGCTGGACCTGAGCGATAGGTGGCGGAAGAGGATAATAGAGCGCAAGATGAGGGCTCGGGAGGAGATGATGGCTAAGAGGAAGGAGAAGGAAGCAGAGGAAGAGGGAGGTGAGGGCGGTGGGGAGGAAGGGGCCTAGAAGGCATTTGAAGCGACTGCCAGCCCCCTGGTTCTGGCCCATCGGGCGGAAGGAGTATAAGTGGACCGTGAGGCCTGTGCCGGGACCGCACCCGCTTGAGCGCTGCATACCGCTCCTCATCGTGGTCCGCGACATCCTGGGCCTGGCCAAGACGGCCCGCGAGGCCCGCATCATCATCAAGCGCGGCTACGTGCGCGTGGACGGCGTGGTGCGGAAGGAGCCGAAGTTCCCCGTGGGCCTCATGGACGTGATCACCATAGAGCGCCTCAACCAGAGCTTCCGCGTCCTGCCCACGCCCAAGGGCCTGAGGCTGCACCCGATAGATGGCGGCGAGACCGGCTTCAAGATATGCCGCATCGAGGACAAGACCACGGTGAAGGGCGGGCACCTGCAGCTCAACCTCCACGATGGCCGGAACGTGCTGGTGCGCGTGGCCGACCCGACGAACCCCGTGGAGGACGTGTATAGGACGCTGGACAGCCTGAAGCTGGCCGTACCCAAGCAGGAGGTGCTAGAGCACTTCAGGCTCCAGGAGGGCGCTTACGCCATCATCACGGGCGGGAAGAACATAGGCGCCCACGGGAGGATCGTGCAGATAAGGGAGCTCCCGGGCGTGAAGAGGCGCCGCTTCGAGGTGGAGATCGAGGCGCCGAGCGGGGAGCACCTGCGCTCCATCCTAGACTACGTCTTCGTGGTCGGGCAGGAGGAGCCAGCCATCTCCCTGCCGGAGGTGGGGTGAGGCCTTGTCGCCCAGGAGGAAGGCAGCGCTAGGCTACCCGGACCCAGACACGGAGGCCGCCATCCTGGAGCGCTGGTCCAAGAACCCCATGCTGAAGCCCAGGATAGAGAAGGTGGTCGTGAACTGCTGCGTGGGCCGCTCTGGCGAGCCTCTTGAGAAGGCCATGAAGATCATCCAGGAGCTCACGGGCCAGAAACCCTACGTGAGGAAGGCGAAGAAGACCATAAGGCAGTTCGGGATAAGGAAGGGCGAGCCCATAGCCTGCGTGGTAACGCTCAGGAAGCAAAAGGCCGTGGAGTTCCTGAAGCGCGCCCTCGCGGCCGTGGAGAACAAGGTGAAGGCCTCCAGCTTCGATGAGCACGGCAACTTCAGCTTCGGCATCAAGGAGCACATAGAGATACCCGGCACCAAATACGTGCCCGAGCTAGGCATCATAGGCATGGACGTCTGCGTTACGCTCGAAAGGCCGGGCTACCGCGTGAAGCGCAGGAGGCGCTGCCGCACCAGGGTAGGCCGCAAGCACCTCCTCACGCGCGAGGAGGGCATGGTGTTCGCCCACCACGAGCTGGGCGTGGAG
>CAZPDR010000177.1:0-2237 GCA_964585495.1 uncultured Candidatus Bathyarchaeia archaeon | reverse complement strand
GACACGGAGGGGCCGAGCATCACGGACATCTCCTGGACGCCTACGGAGCCGGAGGCAGATGAGGCCGTTACCGTCAGGGCGAAGGTAACGGACCCGAGCGGCGTGGCCGAGGTGGTGCTCCTCTACTCCACGGATGGCGGGAAGACCTGGCATGAGGTGTCCATGACTGCCAAGGAGGGCGGCTACTACGAGGCCACCATACCGGGCCAGCCGGGAGGCACGGAGGTGATCTTCAAGATCAAGGCCAAGGATGAGCTCGATAATGAGGCCACATCCGATGAGCACACCTACACCGTCAGGAGGCCTCCCGCGCCACCAGCTCCCACGGTGCCAGGCCTGCCGCCCACCATCGCTGGCGTGCCGACCATCTACGTGGTAGCTGGTGGCGTGGCCGTGCTTATCATAGCTGGCATCGGGGCCTGGCTGCTCAGGAGGGGCTGAGTTCCACCCCTTTTATTATGTGCTTAAGGTCAAACACGGCGCTTTAGAGCTCACTTAACGCGCATGACCTTGGCCCGCCCCAGGATGCGCCAATACTCCACCTCCACGCCCGGCTCAAGCCTGGAGCGGAGCCCTTCCTCCTCGGGCAGGGGGGCCTCGAAGACCTCGTAGGTCTCAAGGTCCATGAGCTGGACGGCCTCCGGCATGATGGAGAGCACCTGCCCAGCCCTCTTCTCCACGATGGGCACCTCCACCTGGGCATCCACGGGCTTCACTATGCTCCGCTTCACGCCATCGAAGATGCCTATGGCCACCACCCTGGCCTTGGCCGAGCCGTGCTTGCCGGGCTTGGACTTCGCCATCTCCACGATGCGGCAGGGCTCGCCATCTATCACGATGTAGGAGCCCACCCTGAGGGAGCCGAGCTCGACGGGCTTGCTCACGGCCTCCACCTCGCGCTAGCTATTTAGGCCCCCGCTTATAAGCTACTGGGTGCGTGGGGAGCTCGGTGCGCTCGGCAGTAATAACTGCCAATCTGGCCCAGGGGAAGGCGGTACGCCTGGCCTCGGAGGTGCTCGCCTTCCTAGAGCGGGCTGGCGTGGACGTGGCCCTTGAGGACTGCCTGGCCAGGGAGCTCCGCAGGCCCGAGCTTGGCGTGAGGCTGGAGGAGGCAAGGGCGGACTTCCTAATAGTGATAGGCGGTGATGGCACGGTGCTTAGGGCCTGCCTGAGGTTGTCGGACAACAGGCCCCTCGTGCTGGCGGTGAACGCGGGCGGGAGGGGTTTCCTCACCACGGTGGAGGCGGATGAGGCCATCAGAGCCCTTGAGGCCTGCCTCTCGGGCAGCTACAGCGTGGAGGAGCGCATGAGGGTATCGGCCTATGTGGACGGGGAGCGCCTGCCAGATGCCCTCAACGAGGTCTGCCTCACCTGCAGGGTGCCCGCGAAGCTCTTCAGGGCGCGCGTCTACAAGGGCGGCCAGCTCATAATGGCCCTGGAGGGGGACGGCCTCATCATAGCCACGCCCACCGGCTCGACCGCCTACTCGCTCTCCTGCGGTGGCCCCGTGGTGGACCCGGGCCTTAGGTGCCTGCTCCTCACGCCCATCTGCCCAATAAGGCCGCGCTGGCCCCTCGTCCTGCCGCCGGACGCGGAGGTCCGGGTGGAGGTGCTGAGGGCCAGGGAGCCGGTGGCCGTGGTGGACGGGCAGGTGGTCTTCGACCTAGCCGTGGGCTCGGTGGTGAGGGCGAGGGCCTCCGACCGGCCCCTCAGGTTCGTGGTGCTTGAGCCCAGGTTCTACGAGAAGCTGGCCGGGAGGTGGTGATCCCTCTGCCGACCGCTGAGGGGAAGAGGCAGAAGGCCGTGGTGCTGGATGCCTCGGCCTTCATAGCTGGCCTAGACCCCTTCTCGCTTGAGGGGCAGGCCTTCACCGTGCCGGGCGTGAGAGCTGAGGTCGGGCCGGGAGGGCTCTGCTCCCTCAGGCTGAAGGTGGCGGAGGAGAGCGGGAAGCTCGTGGTCCGCAGCCCGGGCGAGGAGGCGCTGAGGAAGGCCCGGGAGGCCTCGGCCTACATGGGGGATGCGATAAGGCTCTCCGAGGTGGACCTGGAACTCCTGGCCCTGGCCGTGGAGCTGAAGGAGGAGGGCTACGAGCCCGTCCTGGCCACGGATGACTACGCCATCCAGAACGTGGCCGAGCGCATGGGCATCGCCTTCACGCCCCTAGCCACCTTCGGCATCAGGGAGCAGCTCAGGTGGGAGGTCTACTGCCCGGCCTGCCACGCGCGCTTCCCTCCCGA
>CAZPDR010000176.1:0-2256 GCA_964585495.1 uncultured Candidatus Bathyarchaeia archaeon | reverse complement strand
CCATCATCACCAGCGCCATCATGCTCTTCGCCTACGTCTGCACGGCAGCCCGCCAACTAGGGGTGGAGTTCACCAGCCTGGCCGACCTAGTGGCCGTGGCGCCTAACCTAGTGGCCGTGTCGCCCACCTTCATAGCCGCAGCCGTGCTAGGCGCCATCACGCCCTTCCTGTTCTCGGCCCTGGCCATAAGGGCCGTGGGGCGAGGGGCCTACAAGATGGTGGAGGAGGTCAGGAGGCAGTTCAGGGAGAACCCAGCCATCCTGTCAGGCGAGGCCAAGCCAGATTACGCCCGATGCGTGGACATAAGCACGAAATACGCGCTGAAGGAGATGGTAGCGCCCACCCTCATAGGCTTGCTCATGCCGGTGGCCGTGGGCTTCATACTTGGGCCCTGGGCTCTCACGGCCTTCCTGCTGGCCTGCACGGTAACGGGCGCCGTCCTGGCCACCTTCATGTTCAACACGGGCGCCACGTGGGACAACGCGAAGAAATACATAGAATACGGGCACTTCGGTGGGAAGGGCACGGAGGCACACAAGGCATCCGTGATAGGCGATACGGTGGGCGACCCGCTGAAGGACACGGCAGGGCCATCGCTCCACATCCTGGTGAAGCTGGTCAGCATAGTCTCCATCACGCTCCTCCCGCTCTTCGTGGCCTTCGCCCTCCTCTAGGCCAAGAGCGGTTTTATTCTCGCCAGCTTCCTCCAGCTCAGCCCGAGAGGAAGCTCTCCAGGCGTGTTAGGCCCACGACCTCCGAGAAGCTCATGCCCAGCGCGTCTAGGATCTGCTCGAACGTGGACTCCAGGAGGCTGAGGTATTTGTCCACGTCCACGTCCTCACGCGTGGCAAGCTCCACGGGCAGGACATCTATGACCTTGTCCCTGAAGAACTCCTTGAGCTCGCTGGCCAGCCTTGAGCGGGCCGAGCTGTCCAGGGCCACCCGGGCGCGGCGCACCACCTCGTCTATGCGGATGGGGTTCACCTTCACGAAGGATATGATGTCGCCCGCCCTCATCCTGCGGCCCGTGAGGGCCTCTAGGATCTTGGCCGCTTTCACGTGCTGAGGCGTGGTCTTCGTGTATTTCTCCGGCTCCTTCCCGAGCGTAACGTGGAGCGCCAGGTCGGCCAGCTCGAACTGCCTGTTCTTCAGGCGCCCGTAGTAATCGCGCAGGATGGCCCTTATCCTCTCCTTCGCGGCCCCCAGGTCCTCCGGCCTCTGGACCTGGGCGAGCTCCTCTACCACGCGCGAGAAGGCCTCCCTTATGAAGCGCGGGACGTGCTTCTTCTTGCCCAGCAGGCCCTTCACGTCCACCGTGCCATCCGTGAGCACGCCCAGGTAGTTCTTCTTGCGCTCGGAGAGGACCACGTAGCGGTAGACCTTGTCCACGTCCAGGTCCATGCCCAGCTCGCGCTCGGCCCACTCCATGAGCAAGCGCACCTGCTCCTCACCCGGCTCCTTGAGGAACACGCTGTCCGTGTCGCCGTAGAGGACCTCCATGCCGAGCTCCTCGCACTTCTTGATCACGGACAGGATGGCGTGGCGGCCGATGGCCGTGGTGCTCTCTGCCACGGGCGGGCAGTAGAACTCGAAGATGTCGGCACCGAACACGCCGTAGGAGGCATTCAAGATGACCTTGAGCACGAGCTGGACCACGCGATACCACTCCCTCTGGGCCTTGGGCAGGCTCTTGTCCTTCGACCTGGGCTTATACCAGTAGACGCGCAGGTCCCTGAGGGAGCCTATGAGGAGGCTGGACACGCCCCGCCTCTTCTTGCACACCCAGTGCGGCAGGCCGGGCACGAGGTTGTCGCGGCACTCAGGGTGGGGGCAGCGGACGGTCTCAAAGCTGAGGTTCCAGGTCTTCATGGCGGATGGGTAGAGCGAGGCGAAGTCCAGGACGACCACGTTCATGTGTATGCCCGGCACGGGCTTCACCACGATGGCTCCCATGTACTTGCCCTTCACGACGGCCTTCGTGGCCGTCCTGCCCTTCTCGGCCAGGATGTCCTCCGGGTTCGGTATGAGCGCCCCCATGCGCCTGAGCTCGGCCTGCATGAAGGAGCGTATCCAGCGCGACACGCTGAGGCGGGTGGCGTCCTCTATGGGCATGCGGCTCACGCGGCTGAGGAGGACGGCGAGCTTCATCACGAGCTCGTCGTCGAACTGCGTGAGCTTGAGCGTGATGAGGCCGTCCTGGTAGCAGTAGGCCGCGAGCTCCGCGTAGGACAGCTCCGACAGGGGGCGCTGGAGCTC
>CAZPDR010000175.1:0-2261 GCA_964585495.1 uncultured Candidatus Bathyarchaeia archaeon | reverse complement strand
ACGGCATGGAGACCAGGGCCTGGGTCATCTACGCCTGGGAGAGGTGGGAGACCGTGCGCGATCTAGCGGCCAAGTTCGCCAAGGAGGGGAAGGACCCGGTGGCCGAGCTCGTGCGCATAGGCTTTGACGAGGAGTTCGTGCAGAAGGTGCTGGGCTCCAGCTAGTTGAGAGGGAGCGTTTTTCCGTCTTGGCATCAGTAGCTATTCACCTACCTCTGGCTCTACCGCTACGGCCGCCCCGTGCGCTGACGCTACGATCAGGCTCTCGAAGCCAGCCAGCAGCTTGCCCCCCAGCCCCTCGTCCTGATCACGAGGCCGTGGACCACGCCCGGCACGCGCTTGACCCGGTAGCCCGGCACGGTCGGGGTAGTTACAGGACCTCCTGCTCCATGCTGGTGGTCTATCGTGGAGAGCATAGATAAGCTTCCCCTCAGTTCTCATGACTGTGTCAAGGCCATTAGGGCCATGCCAAGCGGTGAGCTCCGGCCCGGCCCAGCCCCTCTACCGCTCACCCTCGGTCGCGTGGAGCCTTGCTCACGGGTAGGGCCTGCGCCTCACGAGCCTTGGGAAGGGGATGGCATCTCGTATGTGCTCTAGCTTGCAGACCCACATGACCATGCGCTCCACGCCCAGCCCGAAGCCCGCGTGCTGGACGGTGCCATACCTGCGCAGGTCCAGATACCACTCGTAGTCCGCTGGGTCCAGGCCCTCCTCCTCGATGCGGGCCAGCAGGGCCTCGTAATCCTCTATGCGCTCCCCACCGCCCGTTATCTCGCCGTAGCCCTCGGGCGCCAGGAGGTCGGCCGAGAGCGTTACCTCCGGCCTCTCCGGGTCGGGCTTGTGGTAGAAGGCCTTGGCCGCCTTAGGGAAGTGCGTTACGAAGAAGGGAACGTCGAATTCGAGCGATAATGCCTTCTCGTGCGTCCAGGTGAGGTCCTCGCCCCACTCTATCTCCACGCCCTTGGCCTGGAGGAGCTCCACGGCCTCATCGTAGGTGAGGCGCGGGAAGGGCGGCTCCACGCGGGCCAGGTCGGCTGGGTCGCGGCCCAGGAAGGCCAGCTCCTCCTCGGCCCTCTCGGCCAGGCGGTGGCAGATGTGCGTGATGAGCTCCTCCTCCACCCTCAGGAGCTCCCCCAGGCCGCAGAAGGGTATCTCGACCTCCAGGTGCCAATACTCAGTTAGGTGCCTGCGCGTCCTGGACTTCTCGGCCCTGAAGGAGGGCGCGATGGTGTAGCACTTCCCCACGCTCGCGATGAAGGCCTCCCCGTAGAGCTGCCAGCTCTGCGTGAGGTAGGCCCTTCGGCCGAAGTAATCGACGGGGAAGAGCGTGGCCCCTCCCTCACAGGCCGAGCTGGTGAGGATTGGGGGCTGCACCTCCACGTAGCCGTGCCCGTCCAGCCACTCGCGGGCGGCCCTCAGGAGCTCCGCGCGGACCATGAGGACGCACCACATCTTCCTGCTCCTTATCCAGAGGTGCCTGTGGTCGAGCAGGAAGTCCGGGCCGTGATACTTCTTCGCGATGGGGTAGTCTGGCTCGGCCACGCTCAGCACGCGGTAGCGCTCTACCACCAGCTCGAAGCCTCCGGGCGCCCTCCGGTCCTCTCTGACGGTGCCCTCAAGCTCCAGGACGGACTCCACGGGCAGCTTCCCCAGCTCCCCCAGGGCCTCCTCGCCCAGCACATCGCGCCTGGCCACGCACTGGAGCCAGCCGGTGCCATCGCGCATGATGAGGAACACTATGCCCCCGCTGGAGCGCCTGTTGGAGAGCCATCCCCTGAGCCTAACGCGCTCGCCCGTGGCAGAGCCGGATAAGATGGCGCGCACGGTGGTCAGGGGGGCCTCAGGGGAGGTTAAAGCGCTCACCTTCCACTTCCTTTCCCCCGTCGGGCGAAGGCGGCATGCCCTAAAAACCCTTCCCTCACCCGCGCCCGTGCTCCGGCCAGCTCGGCAGCCTTAAGGCCGCCTCTCAGCCCCTCTTCAGGCCGAGCTCGTGACGCCTGTCCACCATCTCCTCTACCCCGGGGCCGGTGCCCACCAGGGAGACGGGCACGCCCAGGGCCTCCTCCACCTTCAGGACGAACTTCTTGGCATCGGCGGATAGCTCATCGAACTCCCGGGCGCCCGCGCACTCGGGGAAGAGCAGGTCTATCTTCGTGAGGGCCACCTGCGTGGCCCCGTTCAGCATCACGGCCCTCCTGGCCAGGTCGAAGTTGAAGGGGGCCACCCTCCTCATCTGGCCCGCCAACGGCCCAACGGTCTCTA
>CAZPDR010000174.1:0-2283 GCA_964585495.1 uncultured Candidatus Bathyarchaeia archaeon | reverse complement strand
GCCTGAAGCACAGGATGGTGTTGCACTGGCTTATCACGCTCTTCATCACGTAGGCGGGCCTCTGGGTCATGACGATGAAGCCCACGTTGTAGCCGCCAGCCTGGGAGACGCCCTCCACGAGCGCCTTCTCCACGCCCAGCTTCTCGGGAGCGCCAACCTCTATCCTCATGCCCTTCTCAGGCGCTAGGTATTGGGCCTCCTCAACCACGAAGATGGCCGCGAAGGGCTCCTTCCTCCTGGCCCTCTCGATGGCGTGGTGGACCACGCGCCTTATCATGTGGGCCACGGTCAGGTGCTGGTAGATGATGTTCGGGTCCGTGGAGAGGTCTATGACCACGACGGGGTTCGCCATCACCACCTCCACGATGTCGTAGAACGGCCTGTCCTGCCTCAGCAGGTAGAGGCGCTCCAGCCGCTCCTTGTCCAGGTAGAGCCTGAGCCTCTCCCTCGTGCCCTCTTGGATACGGCCCGGCAGGCGGTCCACGTAATCGGCTAACGCCTCAGGCGTGAAGTCCACGGGCTCCCCCTTCTCCATGTCGCGCTTGATCATGCTCACCACGCGGACCATGTAGTCCCTGATGGTCTTGTCCCCGCTCGGCACGCCCAGGAGATCGGCCAGCACGTCCGCCAGCAGGCCAGGCTGGATGTCGCGCGGCCTGGGCAGGAAGGCCCGGTAGTCGAAGACCAGGGCACCGTATTCGCTCAGGACGCTATACTCGCCACGCCTGTCTATGATTATTATGCGCGGACTCGGCCTAGTGCTCATGGCGTTGATGGCCAGGTTCACCACGAAGGTGCTCTTGCCGGACCTGGTCATCCCGCATATGAACATGTGCCCCTTGGCCACCTCGCTTAGGTCTATCTGGACCGGTATGCTCTTGTGCTTGGACACGTGGCCTATGGTGATGAGGAGGCCATCGCGGCCCTTCTGGGGCCTGAAGAACCGCTGGAGCTCCTCCTCCGTGGGCTCGTAAACGGGCTCCCAGGAGGAGGGCGGGCACTCAAGCGAGCGCCACTTCCCCTCCTCATCGTAGTAGCCCAGGGGCTCAGCATAGGCCACGCGATACTCCATCCAGTTCCCATACCTCACCCGGCCGCCTCGGGAGGCCTCGTGGGGGCCCGGCCGGCCAGCCTTCATCTCCGGGTTGTAGGGCTTCACGAGCATGACGCGCGCCAGCACGAAGGTTCCGGGCCTGTGCGGGTGCTCTACGAGGACGTAATCGCCTACCTCCACCTTCTCGCCTACCTTCAGCGTGAAGGGGATGATGGTGTGCTCGGCTCCCGACATGACATAGCCTATCTCGCGCACGCTCAGGCACCCCCGACCCTACGGGACCTGCTGCCCGCTGCCCTGGCCAAGCCGCGCTCGAACTCTGCCTCCGTGAGGCCGTAGCTCTCGCCATGCCTGGGCAGGAACATGTCCAGGTCCTCCTCCGAGAGGCGCCCCGCCTTCACCTCCTCCGCCAGCCTGGCCCTGAGGGAGAGGAGGAAGAGGTCTCTGGTGGTGTTCGTTACCTTCGTGAGCGAGTCGGCAGCGTAGATTGGGAAGGGTATGCCCCTCGCTGCCCTGAGGGCCAGCGTTATCACGACGAGCTCGTCCAGCCTGTCCGCGAAGGGCTCTGGTATCTCAAGCTTGTAGGGGAAGGAGTAACCCGTGCCCACGTAGGTGAACACAATGGAGACCACGTGCTCGTCCACGCCCAGCTGCCGCGCTTTCTCGAAGTATTCCTCGGCCATGCGGGAGGGGACCTCGTGGGGCCTGAGCTCGCCAGCGCGCCTCACATACCTCATGGGGGCCAGGTAGTAGCCGGTCCTCATCCACTTCAGGGCCACGGTGTCCCTGATGAGGCGGTCTAGGTAGCCGGCCTCCGCGAGCTTCTTGGACACGCTACAGCCCTCCGGCCTCTTCACGAAGCCCACCACGGGCACGCCCCTCCGGGCGCAGAAGTCTAGCGTGAGAACGCCCTCCTCCAGCGTGCGCTCGAAATCGGACCAGTAGGAGGTGCCCTTCTGGCCCCTCATGAGCTGGCTGTAGAGGAATGGGCCATCGAAGAACACCACGTCAGGCCGCCAGCGCTCCACCGCCTCGCGGACGAGCTCGAACTGGAGGCGGTAGCTGATCACGAGCGTGCGCCACTCCGGGTATATCTCGTCATCCCAGAGCGGGACGTGCTCTAGGGCGCGGGGCACGAAGTCGGCTACATCGAAGCGGGCGCAGAGGGCGGCTATGGCGCAGCAGAGGGGCACGTAGGCGACCTCAAGGTTCAGGTAGTTCACGCCAGC
>CAZPDR010000173.1:0-2311 GCA_964585495.1 uncultured Candidatus Bathyarchaeia archaeon | reverse complement strand
TCAAGGCCCTGAAGCCGGGCGAGGTGCTGGTGCTGAAGAACGTGCGCACCTTCCCGGGGGAGAGGAAGAAGAAGAGCCCGGAGGAGCACGCGCAGTCCGAGCTGGTGCGGGAGCTGGCCCCCCTGGCGGATCTCTTCGTGCTGGATGGCTTCTCCGTGGCCCACCGCTCCCACGCCTCCGTGGTGGGCTTCGCTGCCGTCCTGCCAGCCGTAGCTGGCCGGGTGATGGAGAAGGAACTCCGCTCCCTTGAGAGAGCGCTTGAGAGGCCCGAGAAGCCCTGCATCTGCATCTTAGGTGGCGCGAAGGCGGAGAAGTGCGTGGACATCATACGCTTCGTGCTTGAGAAGGGCGTGGCCGACAAGGTGCTCACGGGCGGCCTAGTGGGGCACCTCTTCCTGAAGGCGAGGGGCGTGGAGCTGGGTGCGCCCAGCGAGGAGGTGCTGGAGAAGAAGGGCCTAGCTGGCCTGGTGGATGCCATGAAGAAGCTCCTTGAGGACTTCCCCGGCAAGATAGAGGTCCCGCAGGACGTTGCCTACGAGGTCGAGGGCCGCCGCGAGGAGACGGGCGTGGAGAAGCTGCCCGTGGAGCACCCGATATTCGACATCGGCGCGAGGACGGCTGATGCCTACGCCTCGCTCGTGAGGGGCGCGAAGTCCATCATAGTCAGCGGCCCCCTGGGCGTGTATGAGAAGGATCTGTTCGCCGAGGGCACCAGGCGCGTCTTCGGTGCCGTGGCAGAATCTGGCGCCTTCTCGCTGGCGGGCGGTGGCGATACGCTAGCAGCGCTGAAGAAGCTCGGGCTCTACGACAAGTTCTCCTTCGTGAGCCTGGCAGGTGGCGCGTTCATAGAATACCTCATGGGGAAGAAGCTCCCCGGCGTGGCGGTGCTTGAGAAGGCTGCCGAAAAGGCAGGGAAGTAAGGGAGCTCCCTGTCCCTCCCTCGGGTGCCTGTTTTTTCCTCGACCTGCCTGCCTACCCCTGCCTCTAGCCCCCGGGGCGATGCTTAAGAGCTAGATGGGCGAGTGAGGCCAGAGCGGTGGGCCATGCCCATAGAAGTGGTCTTCCTGGGCACGTCGGGCTGCATCCCCACGCCAGAGCGCTCCTCGCCAGCCCTGGCCCTCAGGCGCGAGGGGGAGCTCCTCCTCTTCGACTGTGGCGAGGGGACGCAGAGGCAGCTCCTCCGCTCCGGCCTGGGCCTGCCGAGCCGCATGAGGATATTCATCACGCACCTCCACGGCGACCACATCTTCGGCCTGCCGGGCCTCCTGCACACTCTATCGCTCCTCAGCAGGCGCGAGCCCCTTGAGGTCTACGGGCCACCTGGCCTGGCCGCCTTCCTGGCGTGCGTGAGGGAGAGCGTGGGCCTAGAGCTCTCCTTCGAGCTGGTGGTCCGCGAGGTGGGGGCTGGCGTGGTGCTTGAGGCACCCGACTACGTGATCCGGGCCGCCTGGGTGAGGCATTCCGCGCCCACCCTCGCCTACGCGCTTGAGGAGAAGCCTAGGCCCGGCCGCTTCCACCCCGAGAGGGCCAGGGAGCTAGGCGTGCCGGAGGGGCCTCTCTGGAAGGAGCTCCAGCTCGGAAGGCCCGTGAGGACTCCCTCTGGGAGGCTGGTGAGGCCCGAGGAGGTGCTTGGGCCACCCAGGAGGGGCCTTAAGGTGGTCTATTCTGGCGACACGGCCTACTGCGAGACCCTGGTCGAGCTGGCGAGGGGGGCGGACCTGCTCATCCACGAGTGCACCTTCGACGACGGAGCTGCCGACAAGGCTGCCGAGCGCCTCCACGCCACCCCCAGCGTGGCAGCGGAGGTGGCCCTCAGGGCTGGCGCCAGGAGGCTGGTGCTCACCCACATCAGCGCCCGCTACAGGGACCCGAGCGTGCTGCTAGGGCAGGCGAGGGCCAGGTTCCCGAACGTGCTGGTGGCCGAGGACCTCATGCGCCTAGAGCTCAGGCCCGAGGGCTGAGGGCACGCCTATAAGGCCCGTGGCGGCAGGTCGGGAGGGCATGTGCTCGCGGGACTTGGTGCGCGAGGGCGATGACGTGCTCCTCTTTCTGGACCTGAGGCGGACCTGGTTGGTTAAGGCCCGTCCTGGCCGGGAGCTCCACACGCACAAGGGCGTGGTGAGGATGGACGACATCATAGGGCGCCCCTACGGCTCGCGGGTGAGGAGCTCCACGGGCCAGGAGTTCGTGGTCCTCAGGCCAACCATAAGGGACTACGTGCTCAAGACGCGCCGGGCCACGCAGATTATCTACCCGAAGGACCTGGGCCTCATCCTGGCCTTCACGGGCATCGGCCCCGGCTGGCGCGTGG
>CAZPDR010000172.1:0-2349 GCA_964585495.1 uncultured Candidatus Bathyarchaeia archaeon | reverse complement strand
CGCGGCACGATGTCCTCCTTGGAGAGGAGCTTGATGAAGTCCGCGATGGGCTGGAGGATGCCCGCTGGCCCCACCACGAGAGGCCCATAGCGGTCCTGGACCTTCGCCAGCACCTTCCTGTCCAGCCACTCTAGGAAGAAGGCCATGAGTATGAGGAACGTGTAGCCCGGGAAGAGCGCTATGGCCACGAGATCCAGCCAGCTCACCTCTCCACCCCCCTGCCCTCCCTCAGGAGCTCCAGGGCGCGGATGAGCCCATCTATTATGGCCTCGGGCTTGGGAGGGCAGCCGGGCACGACCACGTCCACGCGCGGGAGCACGTTCCAGGCGCCACCGCAGACGTTGTAGCAGCCGGAGAAGACGCCGCCGCTGATGGCGCAGGTGCCCACGGCCACCACGAGCTTGGGCTCGGGCATCTGCTCGTAGATGCGCAGCAGCCTCGGCCTCGACTCGCGCGTTACCGGCCCAGTCACGATCAGTATGTCCGCGTGCCTCGGGCTGCCGACCTTGAGGGCCCCGAAGCGCTCTACGTCAAACCTGGGCGTGAGGGCGGCCACGACCTCTATGTCGCACGCGTTGCAGGCCCCCGTGTTGAAGTGCAGGATCCAGGGCGATGAGGTTCTGGCCCACCTCACCAGGCCCGTGGGCATCACCTCCCCAGGAGCTCCCTCAGGTAGAGGGCTGGCATGATGCTCGCGACCGACATGATGGCCAGGTAAATCGCCGCCTGGAGGTAGTGGCCCAGGATGGCGAGGGCTATGATGGGCACCGCTATGTCGAAGACGAGGAAGAGGAGCACGTAGACGAAGAAGCGGGACATGTCCATCCTCGGCCTCACGGGCGGGAGCACCTCGCCACAAGCATAGGGGCTGAGCTCGGCCTCGGTCTTCGTTCCTCTCGCGGCCACGAGTTTCCCGGCCAGGTAGAGGACGAGGGCTAGGAGGAAAGCGGAGGCCAGAACAAGGGCTGCCGCGCCCGAGCTACCCTCCACCCCGCCCACCTTCTGAGGACATGGCTTAAGGGGAAGTATAAACCTTAAGAAGGCTCTTGTGCAGGGCCTCGGGCGGGTGAGGAAGACGGACCTGGTCCTCCTAGCGCTGGCGGTGCTCTCCCTCGCCTTTGCCCTGATGGCTCTGGAGGCACCTAGGCTCATGCAGGCCATCCTGGGGCTCGCGGCCATGTTCATCTGCATAGGCCTGATCTACTGGCTCGTGCTGGCGCCCTACGTGGCCCTCTTCCACATGCTTGTCTACGCTGGCGCCGTCGTGATACTGCTCGCCACAGCGGCCATGTTCGTGGGGGGTGGTGAGGTTGAGGAGGCCTAAGCGGGGCGAGCGCCTCCTCCCGGCCTGCCTGATGGCCGCTGCCTTCCTCTCCGCCCTCCTGCTGCTCTGCTCGCGGGGCTTCCCCGCCTTCTCCCTTGGTTCCCCTCTCGCCACCGTGCCTCTTGAGCACGCGAACGAGGCCCTCATCTACCTGATGTGGGAGGACCGCTTCCCGGACATGCTGGCTCAGGCGGCTCTGACGCTCCTGGCCGCTGCCGTTTGCATATCCGCGGTGAGGCTCTGGAGGCGGTGATGATGGAGGGGGAGGTGCTCTTCGCCACGGGCCTGGCGCTCCTGGCCCTGGGCCTCTACGGCCTCGCTGCCAAGAGGAACCTGCTGAGGCTCATCATAGCTCTTGAGGTCCTCGTGAACGCGGCCTGCCTCTGCTTCACGGCCATGTCCGTGATGGCTGGCCGTGGCCTCTCGGACCCGCTCGTGTGCGTGCTCATCATCATAGTCCTGGCCATAGGCGGCTGCATCGCGGCCTTCGGCCTGGCCCTGGCCCTGGCCATCTACAAGCGCCTGGGCACGCTGGACGCCTGGGAGCTAAGGCGCCTTAGGGGGTGATCACGTGGGCTTACCTCACGTGCTCCGCCTGCTGGTGGCCTTCCTGATCGCCTCGCCTCTCCTGGACCTGGCCAGCCACAGGAAGGGCCTCTGGAGGATCTCCCACGCCTTCACCCTGGCCTGCTCCCTGGCCTGCCTGGCGCTGATGGCCTGTTCCTACGGGGCCTCGGATGGGTCATGGCCGATGGTGGTCTCCTATGGTGAACTGGGGGTTGGAACCTGCCTCCTCTTGGACAGGGCCAGCTTGTTCATGGCCTCGACGGCCCTCCTGCTATCCGCCCTAGCCTCTGCCTACGCCCTGGGGGAGGGGCCCATATCGCCAGGCTACTGCGTGGCCTTCACGGCCCTCATGGCCGGGATGGTGGGCGTCTCCTTCTCGGGCGACCTGCTGACCCTATACGTGTTCTGGGAGATCATGTGCCTGGCCGCCTACGCCCTCGTGGCCATGGGGGAGTTCA
>CAZPDR010000171.1:0-2362 GCA_964585495.1 uncultured Candidatus Bathyarchaeia archaeon | reverse complement strand
GCCTGAGGGCCGTTGAGGTGGGCTCCGGCCTGGGCTTCTCCACCATCTGGCTGGCAGCTGCCCTCGCGGACGCGGGTGCCGGAGGCGTGCTCTACGCGATAGAGGCAGATGAGGGGAGGGCGCGGAGGGCTGGGGAGAACCTGGCCGACGCTGGTCTATCGGGCTACGTGCGCCTGGTGGCTGGCGATGCCCTGGAGGTGCTGCCCGAGCTGCCGGGCCCCTTCCACCTCGCCTTCATAGATGGCCGCAAGGACCAATACCCGGCTTACCTGCGCCTCCTGGAGCCGAAAATGCCGGAGGGCTCCCTCCTCATGGCCCACAACGCCATCTGGCCGCCCTCGCGCGGCGTGGCCGAGTTCCTGGCCTACCTCTCGCGGCCGGGCTCGGGCTGGCTCACGGTCATTCTGCCCGTGGACCCAGCTGGCGTGAGCCTGTCCATAAAGCTGGGGTGAGGCCCGAGGAGCTCCAGCTCGCCCTCCCGCCTCGCGCCCTACTCCCTGATGAACTCCAGCTCCCTCACGATGGCGCGGGCCTCCTCCATGCGGGCCTGGAAGGTCTCCATGAGCTCCACCATGAGCTCCGTGGCGTAGGTCTTGCACTCACCGCAGATGCGGGCGCCAGAGCGGCACTCCTCGTAGATGCGGTCAAGCTCGCGGTCATCCTCTATGAGGTGCTGCTTGAAGAGCTCGAAGACCACGCACCTCTCCGGCTGGCCGCCCTTCGCCCTCTGCTCGGCCAGGGAGCCTCGGCCGCCCGTTAGGGCCTTCCATATCTTGCGCTCCACGCTCTCCGGGTCCTCGGGTATCTCTATGCACGACTCCGGCACGGACTTGCTCATCTTAAGCGAGCCATCCAGGGAGGGCGTGAACTTGTGGTAAACGCTGGCCGGCGGCCTGAAGCCGAACTCGGCCTTGGTGCGGCGCGCGATGTCCCTCATCAGCCTCATGTGCGGGTCCTGGTCTATGCCGACCGGTATGACGCCTGGCGCGCCGGGCAGGCGGGTCTGCGGGTAGAGCACGTCGGCCGCGTCCAGGAGGGCCGCTATGACCTTCCCGGGCGTTACCTCACCGTAGATGGCCTCCATCTGGGCCATGGTAACCCGGCCGGAGAAGCAGGAGGCCAGCCTCAGGACGGTGCGGTTCTCGGACTGGAAGTAGAACTTCGTGCGATCTGGGTCGATGCCCATGGCCAACCAGGCCGGTATGTGGAACTCAAGCGCGCGGCGGCGGGCCTCCTGGAGCGTGATGCCTCGCGTGGCCACGGCCTCCACGTCCGCCACGAGCAGGAAGGCCTCGGTGGCACCTGCCTCCTGGAAATACCTGAAGTTCTCGATGACCATGCGCGTGCCCAGGTGGATCTTGGGCGCGGAGGGCATGATGCCCGTGAGCACGTAGAAGGGCGCCCGCTCCCTGATGGCCTCGGCTATCACCCAGAGGTCGCGGTGGCAGAACACCACCCTGCGCCTCATCAGCTTGTTCGGGTTCGGCAGGGCCTTCAGGAGCTCGTCCGTGAAGGGCTCAAGGCCAAAGCGCTCCATGACGCGCACGTAATCGTCCACCAGGACGGCGCCCCAGGGGTCCACGAGGACCTCGTGCCTCACATCACGCGCCACAATAAGGACCACCGCCCTGCGCTGGCTGGCCAAGTTGGCTATAAAAACGTTATGTGGCGAGGCGCCCGAGAGGCCTGGAGGAGGCCACGAACGTGTCCTTCGAGCGCGTGGACAGGCGTGAGGTGGTGCGCTGGTGGGCCGAGCGCTTCGGCGTGCCTGAGGAGGTCTTCGAGCCCTACGAGTTCTACGCGAAGGGCAGAAAGGCCATCTGGGCCATCAGGCGCTCAGAGCACCTCCCCAAGCTGGTGGGCCCGCTCAGGCTTGAGGCCCTGGGCATGGTGATCATGCGCATGGGGAAGTTCGGCTGGAAGCCCACCACGAACGCCATCCAGGTCTTCGGGCAGCACGCGAGGAAGAACGTGGTGGACCTGGACGAGCGCCAGATGAGGGCCTTCGTGGCTGGCGAGCCCATAAAGGGGCCATTTGAGGGCCTTGAGGAGGGCTTCGTGGTGGTGCGCTACAGAGGGCGCCCTCTCGGCTGCGGCCTCTACAGGCGGGGCGTGCTGCACTCCCAGGTGCCGAAGATAAGGAGGCGCGTGGAGCTTATATGAGCGGCGGAGAGCCTATTCCCGATGAGCTCGCAGGCAGGCGCTAGGCTCTACGTGCGGGATTTCGGCCCCATAAAGGAGGCGCGTGTAGAGCTCGCGCCCCTGACGGTCTTCATAGGGCGCAACGCCCTGGGCAAGTCCATGTTGCTCTACCTCCTGTGGGTCCTTGAGACCACACCGCCCGACCTAGAGGCCATCATAC
>CAZPDR010000170.1:0-2378 GCA_964585495.1 uncultured Candidatus Bathyarchaeia archaeon | reverse complement strand
CGACGCGCATAGGCCCATCGGATTACGTGGACTTCCTGGGCGACACCAAGGTGTGCTACATCTTCATCAGGGCTCTCAAGTTTGGTGGCACGGAGCTCACCATAGACTTGAAGCTGAAGGTGGAGGACTCGCCTAACTCGGCCGGCGTGGTCGTGGACGTCATAAGGGCCGTGAAGCTGGCCCTGGACAGGGGCATCGCTGGCCCGCTCATCAGCATCTCCGCCTGGGCCTTCAAGCACCCGCCCGTGCAGGTGCCAGATGACGTGGCGCTCAGGTGGGTGGAGGAGTTCATAGAGGGCAAGAGGGAGCGTTGAGCCCGCGGGCCTTACAGGCCGCGAGCGGCCCTGGCGAGGGCCAGGACGCGGGAAAACAGCTTTCTTTTCCCTCCCCTAGGCTCTTAGCCACCTGCCTGCCCGGCAAGGAGGACAAGGCCGAGCTGGAGCTCCTAGACGCCCTCCTGCTCGGGGGAGCCCGCGAAATAAGGGTGCAAAGGACGCGCTACCCGGGCGTTTTGCTCGTGGAGGTGCCCCTGCCGCCCGAGCAGGCCTACGAGGCCGTGAGGTCCGTCCAGATGGCCTACGTGCGCTCGGTGGTCCCCCTCCAGGCCGTGGTCAAGGCGGAGCTCCAGGCCATCCTGAAGGCCAGCGTGGAGCTAGCCCTTAGGGCAGGCCTCGGGCCTGGCTTGAAGTTTGCCGTCAGGTGCCGCCGCAGGGGGAAGGCCCTGGGCTCAAGCGCCGAGGTCGAAAAGGCCGTGGGAAAGGCCCTGGTGGAGGCCACTGGTGCAGAGGTCGATCTGGAGAGGCCAGATTTGGTCGTGAGGATCGAGGTGATAGACGATCTGGCTGGCATCTGCATCCTCAAGGCGGGCGAGGGCAGCGCTTAAGCGGGCCTCGGCAGAGCACTTTCACCCACCTCCCCCTCTCCCTGAGCCCGCCAGCTCCCGCATGGAGGGTATAAAAGGGGCTGAGCGCCACCAGCACGCGAGATGAGCTGGTCGTCCTACGGCCGGGCCAGGCTGTTCAAGAACGAGGATGTCCTCAGCCTCGACTACGTGCCAGAGCGCCTGCCCCACAGGGAGGAGCAGCTCGAACAGCTCTTCCGCATCTTCAGGCCCCTCTTGGACAAGCCGGGCAGCGCGAGCAGGAGGGTCCTCATAACGGGCAACATAGGCACGGGCAAGACGGTAACGGCCAGGAAGTTCGGCCAGCTCATAGAGCAGGAGGCGGCCGCGAGGGGGCTGAAGCTCTACTACGTGCACGTGAACTGCCGCATCCAGCGCGGGAGCTTCTTCCACGTCCTGCTGAAGGCCATGAGGACGATTGAGCCCGGTTTCCCCAGGCGCGGCCTGGCCGTCCACGAGCTCCTCACGGCCCTCCTAGAGGCCCTTGAGGCACGGGATGCCTACATGATAATCACGCTGGACGACATGGAGGCCCTGGTGGACAAGTGCGGCTCCGAGCCCTTCTACGACCTCTCCAGGGCGCACGAGGAGAGGGCTGGCCACCCGCAGAGGCTATCGCTCATCTGCATCCTCAGGGAGCCGGAGAAGCTCAAGAAGTTGGACGCGGCCACGAGGAGCACGCTTGAGGAGTTCGCCATCCACATGCCAGATTACACGCGGGAGGAGCTCTTCGACATACTGAAGGACAGGGTGGAGCTGGCCTTCCACGAGGGCGTCATCAGGGACGAGGTGGTGGAGTTCATAGCCGAGATCGCGGCCGAGCGCGGCGATGCCCGCTACGCCATAGAGCTCCTCTGGAGGGCTGGCCTCCTGGCCGAGCAGGAAGGGCGAGCCGAGATCCTACCCGAGCACGTGAGGAAGGCCAGGACACTCGTCTGGCCTCTTGAGAGGAGCGTGCTGAAGGCCCTCAACCTGCACGCCAAGCTCTTCCTCCTCGCCCTGGCCAGGGCCTTCAGGTTCACGGACGAGGCCTACATCTCCATGGGGGAGGCCGAGGACAGGTATAGGGCCGTGTGCGAGGAGCTGGGGCAGGAGGCCCGCAAGCACACGCAGGTCTGGAAATACGTGCAGGAGCTCGCCAAGCTCCAGCTCATCTCCACCAGGCCCTCTGGGCCGGGCATGAGGGGGCGGACCACGCTCATAGCCCTCCCCTCCGTGCCGGCCGAGGAGCTGGAGCGCGAGCTCACGAGGATGCTTGAGGCGGAGCTAGGGGTAGAGATAGCTTGAGGCTGGAGGAGCTCTTCTCGCGGCCCGGGAGGCTCAGGATAGTCCTGGCCCTCCTGGAGCACGGCCCGCTCAACATAACCAGGCTCGTCAGGCTGGTGAGGCTCAGCCACAAGGCCGTGGAGAAGCACCTACGCGCTCTGACGCGCTACGGGCTCGTGAGAGAGCGCAGGCTGGGGCGCGTCCGCCTGCT
>CAZPDR010000169.1:0-2392 GCA_964585495.1 uncultured Candidatus Bathyarchaeia archaeon | reverse complement strand
GAGGGTGCGCGAGCCTTAATATGCCCGTTCTGCCCCTCTCCCCGGGAGATGCCTGTGAAGAGGCTAGGGAAGTTCAGGCCTATTAATTACGAGCTCCCGAGGCGGCCCAGGAGGCGCTTCGGCAGGTTCTACCGGGTGAGCGGGGGCGGGGAAGGTGGGCGTGAGGGTGAGGGTGGAGATAAGGGCAGGCGATAGGCACGTCATCACGAGCGCCCTCCTCAACAGCGGCTACGAGGCAAAGTGGTTAAGGGCGAGCGCCGGGCCCGAGCTATGGTCCTGAAGGCGCCCGAGTGGAAGAGGCTTATGCCCTCTTGGCGCACAGGCATGCCTGCTGGGAGGCGGTGGCCGCGTGCTCATCAAGGTGGGCTGCTGCGGCTTCGCGGTCAGGGGGGGCATGAGGGCCTACTACGGGCAGTTCAAGCTCGTGGAGGTCCAGCGCACCTTCTACAAGCTCCCGAGGCTCTCGACAGCCCAGAGGTGGCGCTCCGAGGCACCTCCCGATTTCGAGTTCACCGTGAAGGCCTGGCAGGCCATCACCCACCCGCCCACAAGCCCGACCTGGCGCAAGGCCCGCCTGAGGGTGCCGGAGGAGAAGCGGGACCGCTACGGCCTGCTTAGGCCCACGGAGGAGAACTTCGAGGCCTGGGAGAGGACGGCCGAGATATGTCAGGCGCTCAGGGCGCGGGTATGCGTGGTGCAGTGCCCGCCCAGCTTCCGCTTCACGCCCGAGAACGTGGAGAACGCCAGGGCCTTCTTCAGCTCCGTGGAGCGCCACGGCCTCCTCATAGCCTGGGAGCCCAGGGCAGATTGGCGCGAGCACCTGGACGTGGTGGGGCGCCTGTGCGAGGAGCTAGACCTGATATATGTTACAGATGTGCTCAGGCACGGCCTGGCTCTGGTGAGGCCGCCCGTCTTCTACACGCGCCTCCACGGTCTCGCGCCCAGGGAGTTCGACTACCGCTACAAATACACGGATGAGGACCTGGCCCGGCTGGCGGGCCTGCTGGCCCAGCTTGAGCGCGAGGGCGTGGAGGAGGCATACGTGCTCTTCAACAACGTGCACATGGCCGAGGACGCGAGGAGGCTGGTGGAGCTCCTGGGTCTCTAGGCGGCCCTCGGGCTGGCCACGGTCAAGCCGCGCTCCTGAGCCATCCTGGCCAGCGCCTTCAGCTTCTCCTCCACCTTCTCAGCTACCTCGCTGGCCTTGGCGAAGAGGAGCTGCCAGGCACCAAGCTCTATGACCTGCTTGGCTTCAGACCTTATGGCCGAGAGCGAGGAGGGCAGCATCTTAGTGGCCTCCTCCTCCGTGGTCCATATCAGGGCCTCCGTGGGGCATATCTCCATGCACTTCGGCTCTCCATCACACAAATCGCATATCAGGACCGTGGTCCTCTCGGCGTCCAACACAATGGCGCCATAGGGGCAGGCCTCCAGGCACCAGCCGCAGATGTCGCACTTCTCATCCTCCACGCGGATCACGCCGCGCTCGTCCTGCCAGAGCGCATCGCGGGGGCAGGCCCTGACGCAGGGCGCGTTCTCGCAGAGGCGGCAGGTTACGGCCATGTTGGCCAGGGGGCCTAGTCTCACGACCCTTATTCTGGCCTTCGTGCCATCCAGGCTGTGCTCCTTCTCAAGCGCGCAGGCGAGCTCGCAGAGGCCGCAGCCTATGCACTTGCTCGGGTCCGCGAACACGAACTGCCGGGCCACCTGGGCCGACATGGTGCCTCACCACGGGGGCCGACCTGGGCCGGTGGGCATGTGGATATAAAACTTGTGGGCAGGACGTGGCGGGCTAATCCTTATCACCGCTGAGCTTGAGCGCGCGGGAGGTGCCCGCCTTGCCGAGGATGCTGGTCCTGCTCATGGCCGGCGATGAATACGGGCCGCGGGTGCTGGAGAACATCTGCGCCCGGGGGTTCTCAAGCTGGGTCTACGGCGTTCACGAGTTCTCGGAGGTGCCGCCCTTAGAGGCCGTCCTGGACGAGCCAGAGGCCTACGTGCCAGATGGCCTGCCGGAGTGCGAGCTGCTGCTCTCCCTGGGCCTGCCCCAGGAGCTCCAGGCCCTCCTGCCAGCCATAGCAGAGCGCACCAAGGCGGAGGCGGTCATAGCGGCCATCTGCAATTCGAGCTGGCTCCCTCCCGGCCTCAGGAGGCAGCTTGAGGATGACCTGGCCTCCCTGGGCGTGGCCTACGCCTTCCCCAAGCCGGGCTGCTCGCTCCAGGAGGTAGGGCACCCGGTCATAGACGAGTTCGCGCGCACCTTCGGCAGGCCGAGGCTGGCGCTGGAGGTGAGCGGCGGCATCATAAGGCGCGTGGAGGTGCTGCGTGGCGCGCCCTGCGGCTCCACCTGGTTCGTGGCCGAGAAGCTGGTCGGGCAGCCCGTGGAGCCCAG
>CAZPDR010000168.1:0-2413 GCA_964585495.1 uncultured Candidatus Bathyarchaeia archaeon | reverse complement strand
GGCGTGCCCATAGACCTCTACACGCTCTGCGTCTACTTCCCGGTCCTCATGGCCGCCATCACCTGCCTGGCCATGTATTACCTGGGGCGCGAGGTGGCTGGGCCAAAGGTGGGCCTGCTCTCCGCCTTCTTCCTGGCCGTGAACCAAGCCCACATCCAGCGCACCTCGCTGGGCTTCTTCGACGACGAGACCGTGGGCATACTGCTCATCGTGCTCTTCTCCACCTTCCTCCTCAGGGCCGTGGACGAGAGGCGCTCGGAGGGCGAGCACATAGCCTACTCCGTGCTGGCTGGCCTCTCGCTCGGCTTCCTCTGCGCCACCTGGGGTGCCTCCCGCTATCCCTTCGCCATCGCATCGGCCTTCATGGTAGTGCTCGTGATCCTGAGGCGCTACAGGCCAAGGCTCCTATCGGCCTACAGCATAACCTTCGGCCTCGCGCTCCTGATAGCCATTCACGTGCCCAAGCTGGGCCTGAAGTTCCTCTGGGAGAGCACCGTCATGCCCGTGGTAGCGGCCTTCATCATCCTGGCCGTGGCCGAGCTGGTGAGGCACGTGGAGAAGACGAACCACAAGGCCATGGTGGCCGTGGCCTGCCTGGCCCTCCTGGCCGCTGGCCTCTACCTGGCCATGCACTTCAAGCTGGTGAAGCCGCTGGGCAAGAAGTTCCTCACGGTCGTGAACCCCCTCATGCGCAAGGAACTCCCGCTCTTCGAGTCCGTGGCCGAGCACAAGCCGAACACCTGGGCCATCATGTTCTACGAGCTGGGGGCTGGCATCCTGTTCGCGCTCCTGGGCATCTTCTTCGCGGTGAGGGAGCCCACGGACAAGAGCGTCTTCCTGGTCATCTTCGGCCTCACGGCCATCTACTCCGCTGCCTCGCTCGTGAGGCTGAGCGTGCTCATGGCCGTGCCCGTGGCCGTGCTCTGGGCCCTGGCGCTTGAGCGCTTGGCCAGGCCCCTGGTGCAGGTGATGAAGGAGGCGGAGGAGGCCTTCGTGCGCAAGGAAGCCCACGCTGGCAAGGGCCTGGCTGGCTTCACGTTCCCGCTCATCTTCATGCTCACCTTCCTTTCCGTGGCAGGCGCCGTCCAGGCGGCCGAGTCGCCAGTTACCATAGCTTCCGCCAGCCTCCCCATGAAGGAGAGCTTCACGGACTGGCTTGAGGCCCTGAGCTGGATCAAGACCAACCTTCCGCCCGATGCCGTGATCGCGGCCTGGTGGGACTACGGCTACTGGATTCGCGTGATCGCGAACCGCACCACGCTGGCCGACAACGGCACCATAAACATGACGCAGATACAGCTCATAGCACGCATGTTCCTCTCCAACGAGACGGAGGCGGTCGAGATACTGCGCAAGCTCGGGGCCACGCACGTGCTCATATTCATCACCTTCAGGCCTCCCATGGGCGATGACGCTGGCTACGGCGATGAGAACAAGTGGCACTGGATGGCCCGTATCGCGGCCGACCGCTGGCCTGAGTTCAAGGAGGAGGAGTTCGGGAAATACGAGCACGGCCGCTGGGAGTGGAGCGACCGCGGGAAGCGGACTGTCATCTACAAGCTCATGCAATACGTGAAGTCCGAGACCCTGGGCGAGGTCAGGGTGCCCAAGCCGGAGCTAGAGCACTTCGAGCTGGTCTTCGTATCGCACGGCAGGATCAAGGGAGGCATATACGCTAGGGTGGCCATCTTCCAGGTGGTCTATTGAGGGCCGCGGCAAGCTCAGAATATGTATTCAGGTCTCCCGGGCTTCCTCTTGGGCTCCTCCTTCTCGCCAGCCAGCATCTTCACCAGCTCCAGCCTCTCCAGCTCCTCCCTGATACGCTCGGCCTCCTCTATCTTGGCATCTAGGCCGCTGAGGTCCAGCTCTAAGCCGAGCATCCTGGAGAGCACCTTGAGCACGTTCTTGGCCGCCCTAGGGTCAGGCACGTGGCCCTTGGTCTCGCCGAGGAGGCAGAGGGCCTGCATGTCCATGAAGCGCGTGAGGCCGAGCAGGAGGCCTGCTATGCCCACGATGGGGCTGCCGGGTGGGCTCTTCGTGGCGCCCGCCTGCACGGCCCTGGCTAGGAGCTCCTTGTCCGTGGAAGCGCACATCACGCGCGAGCCACCATGCTCGGTGCGGTAGCCGCCCACGGTGATGACCGTCTTCACGCCCAGCTGCCTGGCGAACTCCAGCACGCAGGCCGCGACCTCATACTGCCCCTCGTTCGTCTGGGCCTGGCTATCGCCCACCATGAGGACCAGGTCAGGCCCCCTGTCCGGCGAGCGCCAGAAGTAGAACTCGCCCTTCGGCAGCCTTATGCGCCCGTTCTCGTCCACGATCACGAAGTAGGGGAAGTGGGGCGAGTAGAGCTCCGCGAACTTCTCGGCCCCCAGGGCCTCTATGAGGTAGCCCACGGCCAGGCGGCCCACCA
>CAZPDR010000167.1:0-2434 GCA_964585495.1 uncultured Candidatus Bathyarchaeia archaeon | reverse complement strand
ACCACCAGCCGCTCGTGCTCCGCGAGCTCCCTGGCATAGCTGGCGTCAGCACCTATGAGTATCCCGTTCGTCTCAAGGACAAACCAATAGCGTGTCTCATCGAAAAGGCTCAGGAGGGCCGTCAGGTGGCGCCTTGAGAGCGTGGGCTCGCCACCGCTGAGCCGCACGAGCCTGTAGCCGCGCCTCTCCGCTATGGAGACCAGCCTGCGGTAGACCTCCTCTGGCCCGTAGAAGCGCCCCCTGGCCATCACGTGGCTGGCGGCCCGCCAGGACCAGCAGAAGCCGCAGCGCAGGTTGCAGCCCACCACATCGCCCGTGGCTATGCCCCCATACCAGCGCCCTCCCCTGAAGCGGTAGTAGCGGCGCTCCTCCACGCCACCAGGCCCCTCCCTGACCACTAGAGCCCGCACGCGCTCCGCCAGCTCAAGCGGATCGTAGCCAGGCCTCACCTCAGGCGGCCCCTGGGGCAGTCGGGCGCTCAGAGCCCTCACCTCCTCAGCAGGCCCACGGGGTCGCGGCCCTTGCTCAGGTAGAGGGAGCCGTAGAGGAAGGCAGCCGTCTGGAACCAGCCAGCCATGTGGCCTAGCTCGCGCATGAGGATGGCCGTGATGCACTCGCGTGCCTGTGGGCATCGCTCTGGGCCCCCGAGGCAATCGTAGCGCAGGCAGAGCTCCTTCCTCGGCACCCTCGCGTCCTCGTCCGCCAGGCCCACCGCCCTCGCGATGGCCAAGAGGTGCCTGTCGGCTGGGGCGAGGTGCGTGAGGGCGAGGCAGAAGAGGCCGAAGGCATGGACGGTCTTGGGGCCCACGTGGGGGAGGGCGAGCAACCTGGGCTTAAGGGCCTTGAAGGTGCCCTCAGAGCCCAGGAGCTCCGGGCCAGGCCTAAGGGAGCCGAGCACGCACCCCAGATCGTCCTTTATCTCGGCCAGCTGGGCGAGCTGGTAGCTTGAGCCCACCTCGCGTGGATCTAGGGCCATCAGGTGGCCCTCATCACGTGCCCTCCTGGCCAGCTCCCTCACCCAGCGCACCGTGTTCGCGTGGTAGTCCGTGTTCCGCGAGAGGAAGATGGCGTAGAAGATGGCCCTCACGTCCCAGGGGTCCACGGCCAGCCCCAGGCCCGGGAAGGCCTGCCAGAGCTCGTAGAGGTATTGGGCCTTCCGGCGCCTCAGGCGCTTGGCGTTCTCAAGTGGGTCAAACCAGGCGCCGCTCAGCAGGGAGGCCTCGAACACATTACAGCCCTCATACAGGACGGCGCCCGTGTAGGCCCCGAGCTTCAGGCCAGCACGGTGCCCGTAGAGCTTCACGTAGGTCCTGGGCTCCACCTCCTCGAAGAGCGGCAGGACGAAGCTGGCCTTGAGCGAGAGCTCCAGGTCAAAATCCTCCCAGGCCTCAAGCACGCCCGAGCTCATCCCGGCCCTTGAGGCCGGCAATACTTATAAACCGTGGGCGCCCGCTCGCACAGGTGCCAGCCTTGAACCTGAGGTCGAAGAAGCGCATGGCAGCGGACATCCTGGGCGTGGGCGAGTCGCGCATCTGGATCGACCCGGAATACCTGGACGTGGTAGCGGATGCCATCACGAAGGACGAGATAAGGCGCCTCATCCACGAGGGCATCATAAGGGTTAGGCCCGAGAAGGGCGTCAGCCGCGCTAGAGCACGCAAGATAAGGGAGCAGAAGCGGAAGGGACGCAGGAGAGGGCCTGGCTCAAGGAGCGGGGCCAAGCACTCCATCGTGCCAAGGAAGAGGCTGTGGATCATGCGTATAAGGGCCATAAGGAAGCGCCTCCGCTACCTGAGGGATAGGCGCGCCATCACGGTCCGCGTCTACAGGCGCCTCTACCTCATGGCCAAGGGCGGCGCCTTTAAGTCCGTGGCCGACCTAGAGCGCTACATAACGGCTCAGGGGCTCTGGAGAAGGCCCAAGAGGGCCTGAAGGGCAGGAGGGCCGGGAGGCCTAGGCCTGGCCAGCTTAAGCTGGCCCTGCTTCTTCGACCACGCTCTCCACGAAGCCCACGATGCGATCGGCTATCATCACGAACTTCTCAGCCTCCTCGTGCGTGCAGGATGAGGGCTCCCGGCGCGAGCGCCCGTAGAGCTCCTCCAAGAAGGATATCTCGTCCTTCCGCTCCTCAAGGAAGCGGCTGACCTCCTCCTCCCGGCCCAGGGCCTCGCCCAGGGCCTTCAGGAGGCCGGTGATGCCCCTCGCCCTGGGCTCAGCGCCCGTGCGCTCTATGATGCGTGCCCTTATCATGAGCTGGATGAACTGGTAAGCGCTTATGCAGGCCAGGTTGAAGAGGCCCGTGCTCAGGTTGGCGTCAGCCGACTTCCGGGCCTCCTGGGCACGCCTTATCATCCTGCCCACGAGCCTGGACGTGCTCACGTAGGGGCACCACCCGGGCCTAGGGCCCCAGGGGGTAAAAAGATAAGTATTGCGC
>CAZPDR010000166.1:0-2442 GCA_964585495.1 uncultured Candidatus Bathyarchaeia archaeon | reverse complement strand
TTTGGGCCTATGAGGCCGAATATGCGCTTCCTGGGCACCTCAAGCGTGAGGCCGTCGAGGGCCACCACCTTCCCGAACCGCTTGACCAGTCCATGGCACTCCATCACGTTCTCCAAGCGAGGTGCCCCCCAGCGCGCCTGAGGTGGGAGGTGGCGGCATATAAGCCTCATTAGGGCGGGGGCCAATAAGGTGCGGAGGCAGATGCCTTGAAGCCCAAGGCCGTGGTCCTAGCCGTGGCCGGCCTAGACCCATCTGGCGGAGCCGGGCTTGCGGCCGACGTGAAGGCCCTCGCGGCCCTGGGCATCTACTGCGCCCCAGTGGTCGCGGCCATAACCGTCCAAGACACGCGCGGCGTCAGGGCCGTGAGGCCCGTGGAGGCGGAGCTCCTGCGGGCGCAGGCGGAGGCGGCCGTGAGGGACCTGGGCATTCGCTGGGCCAAGGTGGGCGTCCTCTACTCAGCCGAGAACTTCCGCGCGATGGCCGAGCTAGCCCGGGAGCACGGCCTGAAGCTCGTGGTGGACCCCGTGCTGAGGGCGGGGACGGGCCAGCCGCTCGTTGAGGAACCGGAGGGCCTGAGGGCGCTAAGGGAGCACCTGCTGCCCCTCGCCTTCGCCATCACGCCCAACGCCAGGGAGGCAGAGCGCCTCTCCGGGGTGCCTGTGAGAAGCCTGAAGGATGCGGAGGAGGCTGCGAGAAGGCTGGCAGAGCTGGGGCCCGAGGTCGTGGTCGTGAAGGGGGGGCACCTCAGCGGCCGGAGGGCCGTGGACCTGCTATACCACGAGGGCCAGGTGCACCTCTTCCCGAGGGAGCGCCTCCCAGCGGACGCACATGGCTCAGGCTGCGCCTTCTCCTCCGCCCTAGCGGGCTACCTGGCCCTGGGCGAGGAGGTGCCGGAGGCCGTGCGCCTCGCGGGCGAGCTGGCCTGGAAGGCGATACGCTGGCCCCTCCAGGTCGGCTCGGGCAGGCCCGTGGCAGACCCCATGGCCGTGCTGGCCAGGGAGGCAGAGCGCTTCGAGGTGCTCGCGGAGGTCAGAAGGGCCGTGGAGCTCCTAGAGGCCGAGCCGGGAGTGGCCTTCTTCGCGCCAGAGGTGGGCACGCAGGTGGCCATGGCCATCAGCAGGCCCGAGGGGCCGAAGGACGTGGCGGCCGTGGAGGGGCGCTTGGTCAGGGCGCGAGGGCGCCTCAAGGCCGCTGGCCCCGTGTGGTTCGGCGCCTCGGACCACATGGCCAGGCTCGTGCTCACGGCCATGCGCTACGACCTAGACAGGAGGGCGGCCATGAACTTGCGCTACGACCCCGGGCTCGTGGAGGCCCTCAAGCGCATGGGCCTCCTAGTCGCGAGCTTCGACAGGGCGAGCGAGCCACCGGAGGTAGCAGCCAGAGAAGGGGCAACCCTCCCCTGGGCCGTGGAGAGCACCGTTAGGGCCTGTGGAGGGCGAGTTCCCGACGTGATATACGACCTCGGGGGGCCTGGCAAAGAGCCCATGGTCCGCCTCCTGGGCAGGACGGCCACCGAGGTGGCCGAGAAGGCCATAAGGGCTGTGAGGATGGTGCTGAGGGGGGAGGTCTAGCCTGGGGCCACCGAGAGAATGTTCCAGGGAAGACAGTCTACCTGGAAGATGCCTCTGGTGAAAGGTTCCTCAAGCACGCAAGAACGACATGACTTCCTCCAGGAAGGCCCTAAGGCCGGGCTTTCTTAATTCCTCGACACGCCCTTCTACATGTTTATGGTGCGGAAACGTGCTGACCTCCGGGTGATGGGGCACGTTATTATACCTCAGGACGGGCCTACCGCTGATGAGCATTTGATATCCATACAGGCAGAGCTCGTTCCCTATCCAGTATTCCCTTACGTCCAATATCACGTCATCGAGCCGTGCCCTGATCCTGAAATACTCCTCGCCCTGCCTCACTACGTGCTTGACGACCTCTATCTCCGCTTGCCCGAAATAGCTGGTTATGAGCTCCGTGGCCTCCCGAAGCTTCAAGCTTCACACAGCCTTTTCACGCTTTCCCTTAGCTCTTCGATATCATTCAGGAGGCTCGCGTAAAGCTTGTAAAGGGCCATCCACTCTACGAGGTCGAGATCGACTTCCTCTGGGAAGGGCAGGCTCTTCTTACGCTCCACGGCCTCATCCCAAAGCCTTGCGAGCTCCTGGCTGCTCAGCTTATACCTCTCCTCATACGCCCTCAACTCCCTTTCAAGCTGCGAAGCCTTAGCCTCTAACCCGGTCAGCTCTTCCCTGAGCGTCTCCAACACCTTCCTCCTAGCCTCAGCGGGTAGCTTGAGCGTTACCTCCACCAAGGCGGCTCGGCAGGGAGGGGTAACTGGTTTTGATAAGCTTTCCCTCGAAGCTAGAGTGCCAGCCTTATATAGGCCCAGAGGTTGGTGCCCCGGGCCGGATTTGAACCGGCGACAACCCGGTCTTCAGCCGGGCGCTC
>CAZPDR010000165.1:0-2444 GCA_964585495.1 uncultured Candidatus Bathyarchaeia archaeon | reverse complement strand
ATCTGGGCCCTCGTGGCTGGCGCGGGCATAGGCGGCAACGGCACGGTGGTGGCCTCCTACGCGAACATAGTGGTGGTGGGCGAGACCACGAGGCGCGGCTACCGCATAGACCCGAGGGCCTTCGCTAAGATAGGCATACCCTTCGTGCTCCTCTCGGCCGCCCTGACCAGCGGATTACTTTTAGCCATCTATGGGCTATGAGCTGCCATGTCCGAAATAGCCCCATTTAGAAAAGCTTATCAGCCTGCACCTTCATAGACGGCCTCAAGGTGATGGGGGATGGAGCCATCCCTCACGATGGTGGCCTTCCGCTCCCGCTTGGTGGCCTGGGTCAGGCGGCTGATAAGGTATGTGATGAAGGTGGGCGAGATCATAGGCACCGAGAGGGCCTTCGAGCTCCTCTCCGAGCTGATGATGGCCGAGGGCGAGGCCTGGACCCAGAGGGAGCTGAAGAAACTGGGCATAACGGGCATAGATGCCCTCTCCGGCTGGGAGCTCTTCAGGAACTTCAAGCAGATGTTCGGCCTTGAGGTCCTGAAGCCGGAGGAGCACATCGTGGTGGAGCGGGGGCCGAACAGGGTGGTGATCAACTGCACGGCCTGGTGCCCCATCCTGGAGGCCTGCAGGGAGCTCAACATACCCACGCGGCAGGTGTGCGAGAACCTCATGCTGGCCTACGAGCGGGGCGTGCTGAAGGCCCTCAACCCCAAGCTCAAGCTCAGCGTGGGCAAGATAAGGCCCGAGGACAAGTATTGCGAATACGTGATAGAGGTAGAATCGCCTCCTGCTGCCTGAGGAGATCCAGGGCTCCTGTTTCTGCTGCCACGGGAGGTCTTATCTCAAGGCCGAGCGAGCTTTAAGGCTGCTAGCCCTTCCTCGGCCCGGAGCTCCTCTCGGGCTAAGCTTTTTCAAGACCCCTCACCTCCCGCCCTCCAAGGAGGAGATGAAGGCGTGGACCCGACCGTGCTCCTGCTCATACCGCTGGGCGTGGGGCTGGTCGGCTTAGCCATCGTCGCTGCCCTCTACTACGTGATAAAGCGCGAGGAACCTGGCACGGAGCGCATGCGCGAGATAGCCAGCTTCATCGAGCAGGGAGCGGATGCCTTCCTCAAGCGCGAGTTCAAGACCATCGCCTACTTCATAGTGGTCATCGCGGCCGTCCTCCTCGCCTGCTTCTGGCCCAAGTGGCAGATAGCGTTCGGCTTCGTCTACGGCGCCCTCTGCTCCCTCCTGGCCGTCTTCCTGGGCATGAAGGCTGCCGTGAAGGCGAACGTGAGGGCGGCCAACCTGGCCAGGAGCTCCGCTGCCCACGCCTTCGTGCTCGCCTTCCGCGGTGGGGCCGTGATGGGGCTCACCATACCCTCGCTCAACCTGGTCGGCCTCGCCAGCATGTGCCTCCTCTTCGGCCTCAACCCGGAGAACATGGAGGCAGTGGACCTCCTTGTCGGCTTCGGCTTCGGAGCCAGCCTCTCAGCCCTCTTCGCGCAGCTAGGCGGAGGCATCTACACGAAGGCAGCCGATGTGGGCGCCGATCTGGTGGGCAAGGTCGAGGTGGGCATCCCGGAGGACGACCCGCGCAACCCAGCCGTGATAGCGGACCTAGTGGGCGACAACGTGGGCGATTGCGCGGGCAGGGGTGCGGACCTCTTCGAGTCGAACGCGGATAACCTCATCTGCATGATGATCGTGGGCCTCGCCTTCGTTACGGCCATGCGCGCCATGGGGCACCCGCTCTCGCCCGAGGCTGCCTTCCTCTTCGTGGTCTTCCCGCTCGTGGGCAGGAGCTTCGACGTGCTGGCTACTGTGATAGGCGTGCTGGCCGCCCGCCCGCTGAAGTCGCCCATAAGGGCGCTGAACCTCTCCATAGCCATCACGAGCATCACGCTCGCGGCCTGCTTCTACTACCTGGCCACGGTGGTCGGCTACGTGCAGCTCTTCTTCTGCGCCATCCTGGGCATGCTGTCCGCCATCGTGCTGGCCCTCGCGGTCCAATACTACACGGGCGTGGAGAAGAAGCCCGTGGTGGAGACGGCTAGGGCGGCCCAGATGGGGGCGGCCATCAACATCATCACCGGCCTCTCCTACGGCCTTGAGAGCACGGCTATCCCACTGGCTGGCGTGGCCGCGGTGCTGGCGGCCTCCTACTTCATCATGCTGCCCGTGGGAGGTGATGTAGCTGGCCTCTACGGCATCGCGGCCACCGCGCTGGGCATCACGAGCATGACGGGCATCATCCAGACGGCCGACACCTTCGGCCCCATCGTGGACAACGCGGACGGCATAGCGGAGATGTCGGGCATCAAGGAAGAGGTGGGCGAGGCCCTAGACCAGCTGGACGCTGTGGGCAACATCACGAAGGCCATCACGAAGGGCTACGCCATGGGCTGCGCCATCATCACCAGCGCCATCATGCTCTTCGCCTACGTCTGCACGGCAGCCCGCCA
>CAZPDR010000164.1:0-2451 GCA_964585495.1 uncultured Candidatus Bathyarchaeia archaeon | reverse complement strand
GTGAGGAAGGGCGATCTGGTCCTAGAGGGCATCCTCATGCCGCGCCCTGAGCTGGGCGATCAGGAGTGCCTGGTCATCAAGCTGGACAGCGGCTACAACGTGGGCGTGAGGTTCGAGGACGGCGTTGTCATAGAGCGCCTGGGCAGGGGCGCCCCTCCTGGCTTCGTGAGGCCGCCCGTGAGGCCCGAGAAGGCGCCCGGGATGCCTGAGGTAGCCTTCATAAGCACGGGGGGCACCATCGCGAGCCGCGTGGAATACCGGACGGGCGCCGTCAAGCCCGCGCTGGAGGCCGATGACCTATACGCCATCTACCCGGAGCTGACTGATTTGGCCTTCATACGGGCCGAGGTGCTCTACGCGCTCCTCAGCGAGGACATGAGGCCCGAGAACTGGTCCAAGATGGCCGAGAGGGCAGCGCACTACTTCAGGACGGGCGCTGATGGCGTGGTCATAGCGCACGGCACGGACACCATGGGCTACTCGGCCGCCGCCCTCGCCTTCGCGCTCAGGAGCATGCCGGGCCCCGTGGTCTTCGTGGGCTCGCAGCGCTCCTCCGACAGGCCCAGCTCGGACGCGGCCCTGAACCTGCTGGGCGCCTTCACGGCCGCCTCCAAAGGTCCCTTCGCGGAGGTGGTGGTGGCCATGCACGAGGACATGAGCGATGTGGCCATCGCGCTGCACCGCGGCACGCGCGTAAGGAAGTGCCACACGAGCAGGCGGGATGCCTTCAGGTCCATCAACGCCCCTCAGCTCGGCCGCGTGGTGGGCGGCCGCGTGGAGATGCTCGTGGACGATTACGTGCCACGCCAGCCCGACAGGGAGGTGGAGCTCCTCGCCCGCTTCGAGCGGAAGGTCTCGCTCCTGAAGTTCCACCCGGGCCTGGACCCGGGCCTCATAGATTGGCTCGTGGACTCGGGCTTCAAGGGCATAGTGTTGGAGGGCACGGGCCTGGGCCACGTGGGCTTCTACTGCCTGGACAGCGTGAAGCGGGCCGTGAGGGAGGGCGTGGTGGTCTGCATGGCCTCCCAGTGCCTCTGGGGCAGGGTGAACATGAACGTCTACGAGCGCGGCCGCGACCTCCTGGCCCTGGGCGTGGTGCCGCTGGAGGACATGCTGCCTGAGACGGCCCTGGTGAAGCTCATGTGGGTGCTCGGCTCCCTCACGGACGACCCGGAGGAGGCCGCCCAGCTCATGCGCAAGCCCTTCGCTCACGAGATAAGCCCGAGGACGCCCATCACGGCCAGGGCACCCTAGCGCCGCATCGGCCAGGAGCTCCTCCGCACAAGAGCACCTCGGTCATCGCTCTCGCTCGCCCGAAACCTCCTTCCTCATCGGAGCCACCTGCTAGCACGCGCTGGCCCTAGTTAAGCCTTCCCGAGCCCTTTCAGCACGCGCTCCCTGAGCCTGCAGAAGGCACATACCTGGCCCGAGGAGGGCAGGCCGCAGCGCCCGCAGGGCCTGGCTGGCGGAAGCTCCCGCCCGTGGTAGGCCGCGAGGGCTGGCCTGATATACTTGATGTAGGCCCTCACCATGGCGTGCTTGGTTCCCGGGCTCTCGGCCTCCACCCGGTCTAGGAAGGCCCTGAGGCGGTCCGCGGGCGCTGTCCTGGCGTAGGGGCAACCATCTGGCATGTAGGGCAGGCCCTGAAGGTCCGCGTAGAGCTTGATGTGCTCCTCAAGGCTCTCGTAGAAGGGCTTTATGAGCCTCGGCACGCCGGGGAGCTCCGATGGCGATACGGGCGTGAGCCTCATGAGCTCCGGGAGGGCACCGCTCATGTAGGAGGCCAGGAGGAAGCGGGCCACGTCGTCGAGCGTGTGCCCCGTGGCCAGGGCGTCGAAGCCCAGCTCGCGGGCCACGTCCGTGAGGGCGTGCCTCTTGATGAGGCCGCAGAGGGAGCAGGGAGGCCTCCTGTCGAAGCGGAGCGCTTGGTCGAGCGTGAAGCCATAGCGCTCCTCGATGGAGACCACGTGGTGGAGCACGCCCAGGAAACTCGCGATTTCCCTGGCCACCTCGACCACGCGGGCCGAGTAGGAGTTGCCCGCTATGCCCAGGTCCAGTGTGAGGGCCTCTACCTCGAAGCCAAGGCGCTCCGACAGGGTCCTGAGGGCGCAGAGGAGGGAGGTGCTGTCCTTCCCTCCAGAGAGGGCCACGAGCACGCGATCGCCAGGGAAGACCATCCTGTAGCGCCTGAGGGTGCGCTCCACACGCCTCTCGAACCAGGCCAGGAAGTGCTCCCGGCAGAGCGGCAGGTTAGCCTGCCTCACGAACACGTCCGCCTGCCGGCCGCAGAAGCGGCACCTCCGCCCCCGGCCTCGCCTGCCCATGCCTGCCTCGCGTGGGAGGAGGCGCGGAAGGCTTATAGCAATCCCTCCCCACCCGCCAGCACGGGGCCGGTCGTCTAGCCTGGTAGGACGCCTCCCTTACGAGGAGGAGGTCCCCGGTTCAAATCCG
>CAZPDR010000163.1:0-2478 GCA_964585495.1 uncultured Candidatus Bathyarchaeia archaeon | reverse complement strand
TCCCGGGCACCCTGATGCCCACCCTAATCCACACGGGCATCTGGCGGTGCCTCCAGAAGCCTCTTGAGCCTCTCGGCCACCTCAGAGGGCATCTCGCCATAAACGGTCAGGACCAGGGCCTCTGGCATCTGACGGGGCAGCCTTCTCCTCTGCCCAGCCATGCCGTTCCAGGCCTCCTGAGCCCTGCTCACCCCAAGCCTATAAAAACCTGTCAGGGGGCCTGGCCCGTAATTGAAGTGCTGGACGTTGAAGGCAAGCTCCCCAATCTGTGGTGCGGCCGCCGGGATTTGAACCCGGGTCGCCGGCGTGGCAGGCCGGAGTCCTAGGCCAGGCTAGACTACGGCCGCGCCCGGGACTGCTCTGGCGGGGAGGGGATTTTTAACTTTTCCCCATCTGGCCACGCGCGATCTTAAGCTTGATAGGAGGCTTTATCCGCCTCGCCAGACCATGCGTTATCGGGTAGGTCATGGCGAGCAGGGAGGCTAAGGTGGAGTTCGAGCTCTGTAGGCTCCTGAAGAACGTGCTTGAGAAGAGGGGTTTCACGGTAAATGGCGTCCGCTTTGGCGATGTAGAGCCGGAATACCCGGTGGAGCGCAAGCGGGCCGATCTGGTCATCACGCTCGCGGACGGCAGGCCGCTGCTCGTGATCGAGGTGAAGAGGAAGGTAGAGCGGAGGGTGGGCGGTGTCATCAAGACCCGCGTGGAGCGCAGGATAGATCCCGTTAGCAGGGAGGTGATCGAGCAGGCGCTCTGGTATGCTATCCACCTGGGCGCTCCCCTCTTCGCCACCACGAACGGCCGCGTGTTCGCGCTCTTCTCCGTGCCGAAGCGGGGCGAGGGCTTCTCCATAGAGAAGCATAGGATACTCCTGAAGGAGATCACGTTGAACGAGGCGTTCGCTGAGGAGCTCCTTGAGATCATAGCTAGGCTGCACAGGCGGGAGCCGGTTTCCATCACGCCGCTGGACTGGACCTTCATCGTGAGGCTTAGGTCCTTCGTGAGATGGCTCGCGGACATCATAGAGCCGCGCATAAGGGAGAGGCTGAAGGAGGACGCGGCCTTCCGCGAGCAATACGAGGCCCTGGCCAAGGAGGTGGGCTACCGGCCCGACATGGATCAGCTGGCCAAGGAGATGGCCTACATCTTCATGAACAAGATCGTGTTCTACAAGATACTTGAGCGGTATTTCCCGGAGCTGGGGAGGAGGAAGCTCAAGGCGATCGCGGCCCCAGATGCCGATACTTACCTCAGGACCGTGAACGCGTTCTTCACGAGGGCCGTGCAGATCACGAGGGACTTTGAGCCGGTCTTCCTCACGGGCATTTACGACCACATCTCCATCCCGGACGATGAGCTGGTGTTCGAGACCATCAACGCCTTCATAGGCGATATGGACCGCTACAGGCTTGAGGACCTCGGCTCGGACGTGGTGGGCTTCATCTACGAGGAGCTCATCCCGGCCGAGGAGAGGCACCAGCTGGGGCAGTTCTACACGCCACCGGACATAGCGGAGCTGATCGTGCGCTGGGCGGTGAGGAGCCCTGACGACCGCGTGCTCGACCCGGGCTGCGGCTCGGGCACCTTCCTCGTGAAGGCCTACAGGCGCCTCCTGGAGCTCAAGGGCTACCGGGAGCCGACCGAGAGGGCGCACAGGGAGGTGCTCTCCCAGCTTTACGCCATAGACATCAACCCCTTCCCCCTCCACCTCACGGCCCTGAACCTGGCCTCCAGATACATAAGGGCGCCTTCCACTGAGATGAACACGATATTGAGCGATTTCTTCAAGCTCCTCCCGGGCCAGCTCATGCCCGTGGCTTACACCATCAAGACGCCAGCGGGGGAGCTGAAGCGCGAGGTGGAGCTGCCGCTCTTCGACGCGGTGGTGGGCAACCCGCCTTACACGCGCTGGACCGAGATACCGGAGAAGACGAGGGAGGCCATAAGGAGCGTGCTGGGCGACCTCATCTCGCGCTACAACCTGACGGCCCAGGTGGCCCGTGGCCGCGAGCCAGGCATCTACGTGCACTTCATCATGCACGCCATAAGGTTCCTCAGGCCGGGCGGCAGGCTCGGCATGATAATCTCCGATAGCTGGCTGCAGACCGATTATGGCGTGGACTTCGGCCGCTTCCTCCTGGAGAACTTCAAGGTAAAAGCCCTGATAGACATATCGGCCCGCGTCTTCCCCGTGCCCCTCATAGGCACCTGCATACTGCTGCTTGAGAAGCCGGAGGAAGGCGAGGACGTGGGCGAGAACCGGGTGGTCTTCCTCTACCTGAACGTGCCGGAGGGCGGGCACTTCGATGTGCGCGAGGTCCTGGCCGTGGTCGAGGAGCCTGAGAAGGCACCGCCAGGCTACATGGTCCGTGTGATGAAGCAGGCGGAGGTGCCCAGGGATAAGAAGTGGATCAACATCATCTTCAGGACGGACGAGGTGCTTGAGGAGCTTGAGCAGAAGACCATAAAGTTGGGCGAGCT
>CAZPDR010000162.1:0-2491 GCA_964585495.1 uncultured Candidatus Bathyarchaeia archaeon | reverse complement strand
GGACGAGGCTTACGCCCAGCTCAGCAGCAAGGCAGGCCAGGAGGGCGTTGACCCCCGGGCTATCGGCATCTAGGAGCTCCGAGACGTTGCAGAACCCCATCATCATGGGCTTGCCGGGCAGCTCCCTAGCGACTAGATCATAGGCCATTAGGCTCCTGAAGAAGCCGGACTCAATAGGGGGCTCCAGCAGGGGGTCCAATATGAGCTTCTCGGCCCCCCTCGCCTCCAGCTCCTCCGACAGGCGCCTCAGGGCCTTTAGCTTCTCGCCTGGGCTCAGGCCGGGCGGTGCGACCAAGACGTAGGCTGCCTCAGGCTCCACGTGCCTTGCGATTGCGTCTATATTTTCCGTGGATACGCTCAAGATGAGGTCTGCTCCCTGCTGGACCGCCTCCTTTATGTGGCTTGGCACGGGATCGTCTATGGCCAGCGTGTCCAGCTCATCCTTGAGGGCCCTGACGATGGCCCTGAGCTCCCCAAGGTCTATGGAGCTGGGGTCCCTGAAGCCCACGCACACCAAATCGGCCCCCGCCTCGGCCCTCAGACGGCATTCCTCCAACAGGCTCTCCAGGGCCATCCCGGGCCCGAGGTAGACCTCGCTTATCAACCTCATGGGGGGAGGCCTTATGGGCAGCTTGACATCCCCTATCCGCACGAAGCCCCCCATGGCCTCTTCGGCCTCGGCCAGCCTGCCCTCCGGGTCCAGGGCCTCCTCAAGCAGCACGTCCGCGGGCTCATCCGGCGAGAGACCTTGAGGGCCGAGCGTCCTGAGGGCGAGAAACAGGTCCTTTATGTGCTTGGTCCCCTTCACGAAGGGTATGCCGTAGGAGCTGGTCAGCTCTGAGGCGTCCCCGTGCGTGTAGCCGGGCAGTATGGCTAGGTCGTATGACCTCATGAGGCCCGAGTAGGGCTTCAGGGCCTCCTCCAGCCAGCTCACGGTCATTAGGGACGCGACCTTCACGCCTAGAACGAGGACATCTGCTCGGTGGCCGAGCTGGCGTTCTATGCGCTCTGCCTCGGCCCTCACGTCCCTTGAGGCCAATTGCCCTGTGATGAGGAGGAGCCTCAACCCGACAGCAGCCTCCTCAGGACCTCATAAAGCTCGTCCTCGCTCCTGACGACGTAAACGCCCGGCATGGCCTCTAGGGCCCTCACGTTCGCCAGGTCGAGCTCGCGGCACCTCAGAACGGCCTTGCGCCAACAGGATATGGCCCCGTGCGGGCAGAGGGGGACGCATGTCTCGCAGCCCCGGCAGAGGGCGAGGTCTATTCGGGCCGTCCCATCCCCAAGCCTGTAAACGGCCCCCTGAGGGCAGGAGAGCTCCGGCTGGCATTCCGGGCAGGCCCTGCAGGCCTCCGGGTCAACCGCGCAGGGCAGCTCGGCCTCCACGGTCTCCGAGTGATCTGACGGCAGGACCACGACGGGCGTCCCGGATTTCCCGGCCATGGAGAAGGCCTGTGTGGCGAGCGTGTCCGCTATGCCGTGGGCCATCTTGGCCACCGTGTTGGCCGTCGCAGGAGCTATGGCCACGGCATCGTAGGAGTTGGTCATAACGCGGCCCGGTATCTTGCTCACCGGCCTCAAGGGGTCCTCGACCACTAGCTCCTCGTAATAGCCGCCCGGCGAGATGGCCCTGAGGCGGTCCAGCACGCCGTAGAGCCTCGCAATCTCCCGGCCAGCCCTGGAGAGGACCGTGGTTATCCTCAGGCCCAGCTGGGCCTTCAGCTCCGACATGACGTTGAAGATGGCCCTCATCTTGTAGCCAGCGCCCGTTATGCACCAGAGGAGCTTCCTCAGCTCTCCCCACCTCTCAGGAAGGAGGCCAGCTCCCCGGGCCCTATGGTCTCCGCGCCCGGCACCTCCTCCTCAAGAACGAAAATTCGGCCCGGGTGAAGGCTGGCGAGCCAGGACAGGAGCTCCCTGGCGAAGTTCAATTTCATGCTCTTGACCTCACCGGCCCTCACGTGCCCTCGGAGCCAGGGTTTTGAGAAACGCCCGACAAGGCCCCCGAAATACCACCCCGCTAATAGGACCCTGCGGGCCCCGAGGTGGAAGGCCATGAAGACGGCCCTATCTCCGTCTGTGAAGCCCCCGAAGTTGAGGACACGTCCAACGGGCCTCGTCTGGCACGTCCCGAGCAGGAGGCCGTTCCTGAAGGCCCTCACGTGCTCCCGGAGGGCCCTTATGTTATCCCCGTGTGCATGGACGACCACCAGGGAGCCCGCCCTATTGGCCTCTAGGATGGCATTTACATCGCCGTCCAAATCGGTAGTTATGATATCTGGCCTCAGGCCTGCCTCTAGGAGCGCTGCCGTAGCCCCATCTGCCGATGCGAGCGCTATACAGGCCCTGCCAAGGCCCTTGAGGGCCTCCCTGACCAGCCTCAGGTGCCATTCTAGGTTGGGCCCAGCGCCGAAGACCAGGACGGTCCTGCCCTTGAGCAGTTCTTCTGCCCTCCTGAGGGCCTCCTGGATGTTGAAGCCGGACAGCAGGC